>NZ_OU907312.1:1500000-1661850 GCF_918320885.1 unidentified bacterial endosymbiont
GTATCGTGGGGATGGATATGCAAGCTCACATGACCACCGAGTTAGTAGCCGCAGCATTACGCCAGGCAATAACACGGAGGAAGCCTGCTGCAGGTCTCATCCACCACTCCGACCGAGGCAGCCAGTATACCAGCAAAGGATTCAAGGCTGTATCGGCGCATCACCAGATAACGCTTAGCATGAGTAGTACGGGCAATTGTTATGACAATGCAGTAGCAGAGAGTTTTTTCCATACCTTAAAAACAGAGCACACCCACTTTGAACGTTTTGAGAGCAGAGAACAAGCCAAATTGAGCATTTTTGAATACGTAGAAGTGTTTTATAACCGACAGAGACGGCACTCAACGCTAGGCTATCTGTCTCCTGTAAATTTTGAAAAAAATTGGTTATCCCAGGTCGCTTAAGGTTTCTCTTCTCTGTGTCTAAAAAAAGGTGGCAAGATCAGGAGTTCACCCTGAGAATTCTGGAGATTAACGTTAGCTCCCTGCTCTATTAAGCGATCGACAATCTCTGTATGGCGGTGCCATGCCGCCAAGAACAGGGGAGATTCACCCTGAGAATTCTGGAGATTAACGTTAGCTCCCTGCTCTATTAAGCGATCGACAATCTCTGTATAGCCGTGCTGTGCCGCCCAGAACAGGGGAGATTCACCCTGAGAATTCTGGAGATTAACGTTAGCTCCCTGCTCTATTAAGCGATCGACAATCTCTTTATGGCCGTGCAGTGCCGCCCAGAACAGGGGAAATTCACCCTGAGAATTCTGGAGATTAACGTTAGCTCCCTGCTCTATTAAGCGACCGACAATCTCTGTATGGCGGTGCCGTGCCGCCCAGAACAGGGGAGATTCATCCTGAGAATTCTGGAGATTAACGTTAGCTCCCTGCTCTATTAAGCGACCGACAATCTCTGTATGGTGGTTCCGTGCCGCCCAGAACAGGGGAGATTCATCCTGAGAATTCTGGAGATTAACGTTAGCTCCCTGCTCTATTAAGCGATCGACAATCTCTGTACAGCCGTACCGTGCCGCCCAGAACAGGGGGGATTCACCCTGAGAATTCTGGAGATTAACGTTAGCTCCCTGCTCTATTAAGCGATCGACAATCTCTGTATGGCGGTTCTGTGCCGCCCAGAACAAGGGAGATTCATCTTGAGAATTCTGGAGATTAACGTTAGCTCCCTGCTCTATCAAGCGACCGACAATCTCTTTATGGCCGTACCATGCCGCCCAGAACAGGGGAAATTCACCCTGAGAATTCTGGAGATTAACGTTAGCTCCCTGCTCTATTAAGCGATCGACAATCTCTGTATGGCGGTTCCGTGCCGCCCAGAACAAGGGAGATTCATCCTGAGAATTCTGGAGATTAACGTTAGCTCCCTGCTCTATTAAGCGATCGACAATCTCTGTATAGCCGTGCCGTGCCGCCCAGAACAGGGGAGATTCATCCTGAGAATTCTGGAGATTAACGTTAGCTCCCTGCTCTGTTAAGCGATCGACAGTCTCTGTATAGCCGTACCGTGCCGCCCAGAACAGGGGAGATTCACCCTGAGAATTCTGGAGATTAACGTTAGCTCTCTTCTCTATTAAGCGATCGACAATCTCTGTATGGCGGCACCGTGCCGCCCAGAACAGGGGAGATTCACCCTGAGAATTCTGGAGATTAACGTTAGCTCCCTGCTCTATTAAGCGATCGACAATCTCTGTATGGCGGTGCCGTGCCGCCAAGAACAGGGGAGATTCACCCTGAGAATTCTGGAGATTAACGTTAGCTCCCTGCTCTATTAAGCGATCGACAATCTCTGTATGGCGGTGCCATGCCGCCAAGAACAGGGGAGATTCACCCTGAGAATTCTGGAGATTAACGTTAGCTCCCTGCTCTATTAAGCGATCGACAATCTCTGTATGGCGGTGCCGTGCCGCCCAGAACAGGGGAGATTCACCCTGAGAATTCTGGAGATTAACGTTAGCTCCCTGCTCTATTAAGCGACCGACAATCTCTGTATAGCCGTGCCGTGCCGCCCAGAACAGAGGAGATTCATTCTGAGAATTCTGGAGATTAACGTTAGCCCCGTTCTCTATTAAGCGATCGATAATTTCTATATCGCCGCTCCGAATAGCATTGAAATTGAAAAGTTGTTCATTGAGTCCATTCATAAAAAATTAACTTTTTGTTAACCTAAAGATAAGTGGAAGAGGAAAATCATCTGGAAAACCACAACAAGCTTTGTATCAAATATATTATAAATAACTGTCTCTGGGACAGAGCCTCCACTGCTCTGCCCAACTATAGCTAATGGATACAATTTTGCAAGGTTATGATCACTCCTTCTCCAGCCAATTTGATCGTTAATCTCATCAGCGGAATGATTGCTTATTGTCTTATGCTTAAAAAACCTTCAATCTCCCTTCAACCCTTTAATGGACTGACCGTAATAGGAGTCCTTATCCCGAACTGAGATATAAGGTTAATCTATCCTGTCGTACCAATTTTATATGTAATCAGGCACTCCAGGTGACATCAGTTTGTGCTCAACGGATCACCCAAGCGGTGGGTGGGTAAATCACTCATGATAATGCTGTAGCTGCTGGGCTACCCTGCGAGCACGCCTGTCAATATCCAGCACTTCCATCACTGTTTCTGGCTCACTCGGTTGGTAGTGATCTAAAACGGCCTGATTGAGTTCGGCTATTGCCGTCAATTTAAGTTGACGCCGTAAAAAAGCGGCCACCGCCACTTCATTAGCCGCATTCAGCACCGTAGTCGCCGCCTGACCCGCTTGACTAGCGGCTATTGCCAACGATAAACAGGGATAGCGTGCCTCATCAACCGGTTCAAAAGTCAGGACTGGCAGGCGTAAAAAATCTAAGGGCACCACCCCACTAGACAGCCGCTCTGGGTAAGCCAACGCATAGGCAATAGGAATACGCATATCTGGCTGACTACATTGTGCTAATAGACTACCCTCGTTAAAGCGGATCATGGCGTGAATGATCGATTGCGGATGCACTAGGATTGCCAGCTGGTCTGGGCGAGCATTAAACAGCCAGCGGGCTTCAATATATTCTAATCCTTTATTCATCATCGTGGCGGAATCTACGGAGATTTTCTGCCCCATAGACCAGTTGGGATGCGCACAGGCTTGCTCAGGGGTAACGTGGGCTAATTCGGCGTAGGCTAGGTGGCGTAATGGGCCACCAGAAGCGGTCAAAATCAGCTGGTGGATCCCATGCTGTTCTAAGGATGCGACGCCTAACGCTTGCTGTAACGCGACCGGTAAGCATTGAAAAATAGCGTTATGCTCACTGTCTATCGGTAGGATCTGCGCGCCGCTCTGGCGAGCAGCGGCCATAAACAGTGCCCCACAGGTCACTAAACTCTCTTTATTCGCCAGTAACAGACGTTTACCTGCCTGGATAGCCGCCAAGGTGGGTAGTAGCCCGGCAGCCCCAACAATAGCGGCGATCACTTGATCGGCTTGCGGCAGCGCGGCCAACTGACAGAGGGCGTCAGCACCGGCTAGCACTTCAGTGGCCATCTGCCGTTCACGCAGCTGCTGCTGTAGCTGCTGGGCAGCCTGTGGATCAAACAGCGCCACATAACGTGGATGATATTTTAAACATTGTTGTAGTAGTTCAGTAACTTGGCTCCCAGCGGCCAAGGCCAACACGCTAAAATGCTGTGGATTGGCATCAACCACCGCTAAGGTAGCTTTTCCGACAGAACCAGTTGAACCTAGAATGGTGAGCTGCTGTTGGTGTAGGGGAAGTGTCATCACGGGTTATGGATAGCGTAAACCATGCCCAATCGGGTAAGAGCAGGCGCCCCTGACAGCAGCTTGAATAGCCACCGGTAGTTGGCCACTCGGCCGATTAAACCGTGCAGGCTGCTGAGGATCGGTGAACAGCGTCATTATCCCTGCCTCTAAGTTAATGGTTAACTGCTTTAACAAGCTAGGATCAGTGGGATCAAAGCTTTTGTGACCGTAAATAGCCACCATGGCGCCGACCTTTGTACTGTCTAAATAGGCCACATCATAAGGGCTATTGGCTGCCACCACAATCACTGGTTTTTTCTGCTGCTCTGCCTGGTTAAGGAGTTGCTGAGCCGCTGCAGAGTGGCCTCGCAGATCGGTGGTCATTAAAATGACCCTATCAACGGTGGCTAGCTGCTGTTCAAAGCCCGGCGGCAGCTGGCTGGCTGACCACGCTACCAGGGTAGTTTGCAGTCCGATAGCGGCAGGGGCTATCTGTACATTGATGCGTTGAATAGCCTGCTCAACCACTTGATGACTAGCTGCAGAATTGGATATCCACAGTAAACGGGGCTGAGTCCGGCAATCTACTGGTAACACCCCATCGTTTTTAATTAACGTGACGGCTTGCTGAGCAATCCTTTGTGCTAACCTTTGGTGCGCCACTGAGCCCACAGTGGCTAGTGCCTCGGTGAGATCAGGCAGTTGCGGTGAAAGCTGTTGACGCAATTTAGTGAACACTACACGGTGCACAGCCTCATCAATCCGATGTTTGAAGCGTGGATTGCAGATCATCTCTTTTTCAAGCGCCGACAACAACGCTTCTAATGCTGTTATCTCACTAGGATTTTGAACTGATAATGGCATCATCACAATATCAATACCAGCCAACAACGCCCTTTTCACCGCCTCCAAGGTCCCAAAATGTTCTGAAACCGCTTTCATACACAGCGCATCAGAGACAATCAGCCCCTCATAACGCAGAGAACAACGTAATTGACCCTGAATAATTTTGCGCGATAAAGTGGCTGGTAGTGGGATTTCTAGGCCAGTTTTTTTCGAGAGCACCCGTGTATTATCCAGTGCAGGCACCGCCACATGCGCACTCATGATGCCTGCCACCCCACTACGGATCACCTGCTCAAACGGCGGTCGCTCGACCGCTGCCCACTGCTTTAAAGAGTAGGGAATAATCGGTAACGCCGAATGAGAATCAACCGCGGTGTTGCCATGGCCAGGAAAATGTTTAGCAATCGCCAGTAGACCCGACTGCTGTACTCCCTCTAGGTAGGCTTGTGCCATGGTAGCCACTAACTCCGGCTGGCCACCAAAAGCACGCACCCCAATCACCGGGTTATTGTGGTGCGTGTTGACATCGACAACCGGTGCAAAATTGATGTTGAACCCTAAGGCACGTAACTCTTGTCCAGTCAGTACCCCCGCCGCTTTAGCCCAGGGTGGGTGACCCTTTGCCCCTAGGGCCATATTGCCAGGGAGTTGTGTGGCCATGGGGAGGCGTTGCACGCCACCCCCCTCTTGATCAATACCGATCAAGAGGGGTAAGCGACGACGGCTGGCCTGTAGTTGGTTATTAAACTGATGGAGTTGCGGGATCGTGAGGCAATTATCCCGGAATAGAATCACTGAACCGATGGCATAACGATTGATCAGATCGGCAACGGTTGGCGGCAGAGTAGTCATCGGTTGAGGTCTCTCCGCCGCAGCCGCGCTCCACAAACGACAATCAAGCATCAGCAGCTGCCCCAGATTTTCACGATGGCTGAACTGCTTGATCAGCGCTGGTGTCGCCTTTCGGGGATCACTCCATAGCGCTTGCAAGGCCTCTAAAGATAAAGGACGCGGCTGGCAGCTTGCTGGCTGAGGTGCCGGCCTCGGCCTCTCCGACAGCCTAGCACTGGGCTCAGCCAGCGACGTAGACACTGCAGCCCCCACCATCAAGGAGATCAGTAAGCCAGTAAGCAATCGCTGCCTGGCAGCACGTAACCTAGATAGCCAGTGAGACAGCGAATCGAAAAAGAGTCGCCTCTGATGATCTGAGAAGAACATAGCAAACTGACATCAGCGTGTAGGCTGATTTAAATCTGCAGTAACTCCTGCTCTTTTGCCTGTAAAATCGACTCAATTTGTTTAATCATGCTATCGGTTAACTTTTGAATACTCTCTTGTAACTGATACTCTTGATCTTCACCCAACTGTTTCTCTTTTAACTGTGCTTTGAGCAGTTCGTTCGCCTCACGGCGTACGGCACGTACTGCCACCCGACTCTGCTCCGCTTCACTCCGCACCTGTTTGATCAAGGCCTTTCGCCGCTCCTCCGTTAAGGGCGGCAGAGGAATACGCAATACACTACCGGCGATAAGTGGATTCAGCCCGAGATCACTCATCAAAATGGCCCGCTCTACTGCCCCGACCAAATTGCGCTCGTAGAGAGTAATGGCCAAGGTACGGCTATCTTCGGCAACAATATTCGCCAACTGCCGTAATGGCGTACGGCTGCCGTAGTAATCGACACTGATCCCCTCCAACAGGCTGGGATGAGCGCGCCCGGTACGAATTTTGACGATATGCTGCTGAAAAGCCTCGATACAGCGCTCCATACGACGCTCAGTGTGTTGTTGCAGCTCATGGGCTATCACGTTCATGGTTCCTTAACCAACATAACTTATCGGGTGAGTAGCCCAGATTTAACCACAGTTTGCAGACAGAGGCTAGCAGCAGAGCTATCCCTGCTCAGGAGCATACCGAGGGGCCTCTTCTGCCTAACAGCAGAAGAACAGACTGGGTAGGTGGTTGACAGGGCCATGCCAACCATGAGCTCATTAGCACTTAGTGTGTGATTTTTTTCCATGGGAATCGGTATGCAAGGTGGGGGCCCGAGCACTGCCACCGTGATGCGCTAGGTAGTGGCAGGCCGTGATAATATCATCACCAACTAGCAGGGCAAGGTTGTGGTTAATATGGGGTCGCACGACAATTCGCAGGCTATTGACTGATTCGGCATTGGCTGGCATGGAATACGCCGACAGGACCCAACCCTTTTCTCTCACTTTGTTAGAGACATCAAATTCGTTAAAACCGCTGACGGTGGGATCGAGCGTTACCGCGACCACCGGTATACGTTGGGTATCATTCATCATCGTAAAATAACCACTACCAACTAATAACTCTCTCAGCGTCATGGCATTGTTTAGCGTGTGCTGCATGATCCGCTGATAGCCATTAAAACCAAGCCGCAAAAACTGGTAGTACTGAACGGCTATCTGAAATCCATTACGGCTGAAATTGAGGGTTGCTGTTGGCATTTCACCCCCAAGATAGTTCACATAAAACACCAGATTTTCATTAAATACTTGACGTTCCCGAAAGATGATCCAGCCAAGGCCGGGAGGCGTCAGTCCATATTTATGCCCAGAAGCATTGATCGACTGTACCCGATGTAGTCTAAAATCCCATGGATAGTCAGGGTATAGAAATGGGTTCACGAAGCCTCCTGATGCCCCATCAATATGCATGGGGATGGAGATCCCTGTCCGCTGTTCATAGGCATCTAACCAATCTTGAATGGCCTGGAGATCATCATCTTCTCCCGTAAAGGTTTGGCCAGCAATAGCGACGACAGCAATGGTATTTTCATCAACATACTCTTCAAGATGTTCCGCCGTGAGTCGGTAGTTTCCCGGCTTTAAGGGGATAATGCGGGGTTCAACATCAAAGTAACAAAAGAACTTTTTCCAGACGATCTGGACATTACCACCCGTGACCATATTAGGACGGCTCGCATCCTTATTAGCCTTCTGGCGTGCCTGTCGCCAGTTCCATTTGTGGGCTAACCCTGCCAACATACAGGCTTCAGAAGAACCCACTGTGGCAGTCCCGTAAGGCTCAACCTCTTTTGGACCATTCCACAATTGATGTAACCACTTCACCATCTGTATTTCCATTTTGAACAGACGAGGATACATATCATGGTCAATATGATTCTTATGCATATTCTTGAGGGCGATATCAACAGCTTCTGGCTCTGAATAAGTGGTCACGAAAGAGGACATATTCAACATAGGATTACAGTCGGTCCACTCATCACTCATCACAATCGCTTGAGCAGCACGTGCTGATAAACCCTGCTGAGGAAACTCATCGTTTGGAATAGAAATGTTGAATTCGTCATACACCGTGATCTTATCGAGTGGCATAGCCCTCTCCTTTTTTTCTGGCAATCACTGCCAAATTTTTAAATAATAAATTGTTTATAAAAACCGTTCAGCATTAAGCTATTGTTTTAGATCATCAACATCACAATCACCATTCCCCAAATAGTTAACAATATATTTCCCACCGCATAGGTCACAGTAAAACCAAGACCTGGAACCTGGCTCTTGGCCGCATCACAGATCATTCCCAGCGCTGCCGTTGTCGTTCTTGAGCCAGCACAGACGCCCAGTATAATTGCCGGATGAAATTTAAAAATATATTTGGCAGTCAACATCCCGAGAATTAGCGGCAGGGCAGTGGTAAAAATTCCCCACAGAAATAGACTGATCCCTAACTGCTGTAACCCGGCCACAAAACCTGGGGCAGCGGTGATCCCTACTACCGCAATGAATACATTCAAACCCACTGAGTTCATAAACCAAATAGTGGGTTCTGGTATCCGACCAAAGGTCGGGTGAATAGCCCGTAACCAACCAAAAATAATACCAGAAATCAATGCACCGCCGGCCGTGGATAACGTCACCGGCACCCCCCCCATGTTGATGACAACCGCGCCGATCAGTGCCCCCAGTGTGATAGCCAATCCAATGAAAGCCACGTCAGTAGCCTGAGTGGATCGATCCAGTTCACCCAATTTTTTTGCAGCAGTCACAATATCCTGCTGGCGCCCTATCAAGGTCATCACATCACCCCGATGCAGTTCAGTGCTCGGCAAGATAGGAATGAGTGTTTCAGTGGACCCCCGCTTGATTTTCATCACATAAACCCCCCGGGATTCTGGTAGGGTGGCGAGTTGTTGCAAAGTTTTTCCATCAACTGCTTGCTGTGAAACATACACATCAACCCCTTCGGTGGCGACCGCTGACAGGAGTTGCTGATCATCCACTTCCACCCATTGAGCCCCACTAATGGTCACCAGCTGGTCACGAAATCCGGCAACAGCCACCACATCATCGCCTTTTAGCAGGGTATCCAGCTGTGCATCCTGCAGCTGATCTCCACGCCGAATGTGCTCGATAAACAGACGATAGCCTTTTTCCTGAACCATTGTTTCTATTTGGCCAACCGTCATGCCAACCATTGGGCTGTTGACGGCTATCTGATAGGCTCGCAGTTCGTATTGATGCCAGCCAGCCAAGCCCTCCTGTGGGGCTGCAGGGTTATCTAATTTTTCCTCATAATCTTTGCAAGCCGCTACCAGATCAATTCTCAGCAGTTTTGGACCAAATTTGGCCAAGATTAAGGCAGAGCCAATCGTTCCGAAAATATAAGAAACGGCGTAAGCTGTCGGCATGGCATCGAGTAGCTGCTGGGTCTCTGTGGCTGGTAAAAGCAGCCGATTAATGGCATCAGTCGCCAAGCCCATAGCAGCAGAAATAGTTTGTGATCCAGCAAATAAGCCTACTGCTGAACCGACGCTGTATCCAGCACATTTAGCAGCAATCACAGCTGCCCCTAGACTAAATAGATTTTGGACCACAGAGAACAAGGCTTGTGGGATCCCGTCTTTAGCAACCCCTCTGATAAACTGTGGCCCTATTCCATACCCCACAGCAAATAGAAAGATCAGGAAGAAAATTGATTTAACATGAGGAGATATGGTAATACCAAACAGTCCTACCATCAGGGCAGCTAATAATGTACCGGTGACCGCTCCAAGGCTAAAACCATTCCAACGCTTTTCACCGATCCAATAACCTATCCCTAGCGACAAAAAGATAGCAATTTCTGGATAATGACGTAGGGTGATAGTGAACCACGACATACTCTCTCCTCATTCAGTTTTCAAAGCGCTGATCCCATAGCCCGCCTCTGTTTACAAAAAGTTATTTTCATCACCTAAATTTGACAACCTGCCGTGTTGGAGCAACGGTTGATGGAAGATACTGTTCAGAAGATTCTACGGGTCTCTTTTTTTAAAAAAAGCGCTTTGTTTAAAAATTTTGTGAGGCACTAATCAGTCAGTGGACTTTATCGAGATAACGTCATTATTTATCCCCATCCATTTTAAGAGGAGTCAATAACAGTAACTGATAACCTGAAAATATAACTATAAATATTATTTTATTAACAATTAAGTATCGTCACACTCTTTTCATACCCCATGACCTCCGACTGTTTACGGGTTAAAAATAGGTTGCATAACTGTTTTTTAAAGGATAGGGTGGTTGCGTTTTAAAATCAGGTGGTGGGTCCAACTGACTGATGGGGCAAAATGCAGGGCTCCTATAGACTTCCGAAACCAAGCATAAATCTTAGATAAAATTGATGAGGATTGAGTTGATAATTCCTGCTATCAGTCAGTTGGACACACTACCCCTCTATCAATGCTATCTGAAAATGTCTTTTGGGTTGGATGACGCTGATAATAATTGTACAGCATACAAACCTCGCGACTGATCATTGGGTTCATTAATAAATAAACCCCTGTTGTTTCTTGCAATCAGTTCTACCTGCTGTTTTTCCTCGAAACGGTTTTTATGACTGCCACTACCCCTCTTTTTTAGGCAATAACCACCCAATCCAGTTATCCCGATGAGGGTACCTATAGACAATACTACCCCCCACAGTGGAACTGAAGCCATCGTGTCTATTAAATAGTGAATATTAACAGTTCCAGTCATTGAATTATCGACTGGTATCCAGTTGTTCACATCATTTTTAAATTCAGGCCATTCCGTAGTCACGGACTGCTCATTATTTAAGGTTTTGAAATCCGGTGGCAGCGATTGAGCCGTTAAGATAGGATTACAGGCAGTCAGAAAATTGTCGTCATTGATGTTAGAGATATCAGCACCGTTTTTTATTAATTTTTGACCGATTGAAGTAAGTCTTTCTTTATTATAGTATTGCAATCCACTATTGAATATATATTTCAGTCGTTCTAACGGTTGCCTGTCTAAACGAACTTTAATATCAGCCTTTGCACCCAGTGTTAATAATTTATCTACCCAGATTTCGTTGAGTGAATTAACTGCGACGTATAGAGGCGTCATCCCGTCTGCCCCCTGCGTATTAACGTCTGCATGACACTTATCTATTAAGTATTGCGCAATGTCATATTTTTGATACCAAAGAGCAACTTGTAGAGCCGTTAAACCCTGTATTTCTTCAGCATTATCTGGCATAACGTAATCTATATTAAAATCAGCTCCGTTTGATTTGCAAATTTCTTTAACGCCATCAAAAGATCCCTCTAGTACCTTTTGACAGAAGTTGTCCATGAGGGGATTACTAGGAATAGCAGGCATAATATCATTCCAAAAAAAATAGTTTATTAATTTTAAAATAAAGTTTACAGTGATCTTTTTTAAAAGCGGAGGTTATTAGCTATCACGCTGCTCCTGCCTTTAATCTGGATATTATTTCTAGCAGGTGGTTATTTTTAAAGATTAACTAAAAAACATCAATAGTTTAACTATTAGGAAACAATAATTCAACTTATTTTTAACCTATTGGCAATGAGATCTGCGGTTTTTTTTAAAGCTTTAGGCCGAGCACCTACTCCATAACGCGAGAACTGCAGAGCGGCTATATCAGCTTGCAAGGCTTCTAGAGTGCCCCCCTTAGATCGCCAGAGGCCCCTGCAGTAAACCAGGAGCCATTGGCGTTTGACTCACAGTCACAGGCTGTTTAGAATGCACCCTACTCAACTCCTATCGCTTAATGGGGACACTACACAATGAAACGCACCTATCAACCCTCTGTGCTCAAGCGCGCGCGTACTCATGGATTTCGGGCGCGAATGGCTACTAAAAATGGCCGTAAAGTACTGGCCCGTCGCCGCGCCAAAGGTCGGGTACGCCTTGCAGCATAACTGCTTCAATGTATTAACAGCGTGGTTCACTTCCCTTTCCCGCGACAGTTACGCTTATTGAGCGCCTCAGAGTTCTCTTTCGTTTTTCAACAGGCCACGCGGGCCGCGGCTCCTCAATTGATCCTATTGGCACGCCCCAATGGGCTGGGATATCCTCGCTTAGGGATAACCATCGCTAAAAAGCAAGTTAAACGGGCTTATCAACGCAATCGTTGTAAACGTCTATTAAGAGAGTACTTTCGCCATCACCAACACGCTTTGCCAGCCATGGATTTTATCGCCCTGGCTAAAAAGGGAATCGAAGCCTTAGATAACCAACGCTTCACCGCTCTGGCCAATAAACTTTGGCAGCGTCATAGTCGTCAACCCCTCGAGAGCCCGACATGCACTGGTTGCTAGCGCTGATAAAGGGCTATCAAGTGATGGCACGCCCTTGGCTTGGGCCCCATTGCCGCTTTTATCCTAGTTGTTCAGACTATGCCCTAGAAGCGCTTCAGCGTTTTGGGATCCTCCGAGGCAGCTGGTTAGCCAGTCAACGTCTGTTAAAATGCCACCCACTGGACCCCGGCGGCGATGATGCCGTACCCCCTAAGTACCCTGCCCACCAGTCGAGTAATTAAATCATGAATTCTCAACGCAACCTGCTGCTGATTGCGCTCGTGTTTGTCTCTTTTCTACTGTTCCAACAGTGGCAAAAAGAGTACTACCCCACCGCTCAACCTCAACAAACTACGCTACCGGCGACTACCGATGCTGCCGCTGATCTTCCCCTATCAACGGCCACTGCCCCCCCGCTCCTGAGCACTAGCCACGCTAACCACTGGATCACCGTGCGCAGTGATCTGCTTGCAGTCACGATTGATCCGCTCGGCGGTGATATTATCCAAGCACAACTGCTGGCCTATCCACGCTCTTTAAAGGATCCACGCCCTTTAAATTTATTAGAGCACTCCCAATCATTCCTCTATCAGGCGCAAAGCGGATTGATTGGGCCACAGGGACCTGACAGCCAGACGACCGGCCGGCCTCTTTATCAGGCATCACAGCAGCACTATCAGCTAACTGAAGCGCAAGATAGTGTTGAGGTTCCTTTGGTCTACCGCAATGAGCAGGGGGTAGAATTTCGTAAAACCTTTGTGTTACGACGGGGTGATTATGCCCTTGAAGTGCGCTACCATATTGATAATACCAGCACGCAACCGATCTGCTTTCAGCTGTTCGGGCAGCTGAAACAGAGCGTCGATCTCCCTAAAGCCCGTGATAAAGGCCACTTTGCCTTACAAACCTATCGGGGGGCTGCCTACTCTACTTCAGAGAACCGCTACCAAAAATATAGCTTCAGCGATCTTAAAAAAACAGATTTAGCCTGCTCTACACAGCGAGGTTGGGTCGCCCTGTTACAGCAGTATTTTGTTGCCGCCTGGATCCCTGAAGAGAATCACCCCTATCAGTTTTACACTAAAAACCTTCCTCATCACCAGCAGGCGTTGATCGGCTTTCAGGGGGAACCCATCACCCTATTACCAGGGCAACAGCAGACACTACAAGCCAAATTATGGTTAGGGCCTGAGTTACAAGAAAAAATGGCCACAGTGGCAAAATACCTGGATTTAACGGTAGACTACGGCTGGTTATGGTTTATCTCACAACCGCTGTTTAAATTGTTGAAGTTTTTGCATCGTTTTGTGGGTAATTGGGGGGCGGCGATTCTCTGTATCACTTTTGTGGTGCGTGGTCTGTTGTACCCCTTGACCAAAGCTCAGTACACTGCCATGGCTAAGATGCGCCTGTTGCAACCCAAACTACTGGCGATGCGTGAACGCTGTGGAGATGATCGGCAGCGTTTGAGCCGCGAGATGATGGAGCTCTACAAACGCGAGCGGGTCAACCCTTTAGGCGGCTGCCTACCCCTACTGGTCCAGATGCCCATTTTTCTAGCCTTATATTGGATGCTGATGGGTTCAGTAGAGCTACGTCATGCCCCCTTTATCGGTTGGATACACGATCTCTCGGCCCCTGATCCCTATTATGTCTTGCCGCTATTGATGGGGCTCAGTATGTTTCTGATCCAAAAAATGTCCCCTTCACCGGTGACCGATCCCATGCAGCAAAAGGTCATGACGTTTATGCCAGCGATCTTTACGGTGTTCTTCCTCTGGTTCCCCTCTGGGTTGGTGCTTTACTATGTGATGAGTAATCTGATGACCCTATTGCAGCAAAAGTTGATTATGCACCAGCTAGACAAAAAAGGGTTATAGCCCCACTCCGCCCGTTAGCCAGGGATCATCCCTTCACACGTAACTCCTGTGAGGCTCCCTGGCAATGGCAGTTTGGTCAGGATCACGACCTGTTTAAGGGCTACTCCCGTAGCCTCTACCCCTCCCTACGACTTTATTCACTGGAATGGCTTACCCAATGCAAGCATACCCACCCATTCGCCGTGCCCTGCTGACCCTATTTGATAAGCAGGGGCTATTACCACTGGCACAAGCGCTACAGCAGCACGGGATTGAACTACTCTCTACCGGCGGCACTGCCGAAGCGCTGCGCACAGCGGGAATAGCCGTGATCGAGATCGCCGACTATACCGGCTACCCCGAAATGATGGGGGGCCGCGTAAAAACGCTACACCCTAAAATCCATGGGGCTATTCTTGGTCGCCGTGATCAAGATAGCCGGCTGATGTCTCAGCAGGAGATCCTACCCATCGATTTGGTGGTGGCTAACTTTTATCCGTTTGCCCAGACGATCGCTGATCCCCATACTACCCTTGAACAGGCGATTGAAAACATCGATATCGGTGGGCCTGCCTTGGTCCGATCGGCTGCTAAAAACTACGCCTCTGTTACTGTCCTGGTTGATCCAGCAGACTATCCCCAGTTGATGACCCTGCTGCAAAATCAGCAGGGTGCGCTCACCTTATCACAGCGTTTTGCATGGGCTTGTAAAGCATTCGCCGCGATTGCTGACTACGATCGATTGATCAGTGACTATTTAGCGCAACCACCCATGACCCACCCACAGGGAGTGCTAGAGCGTGCTCCCATCCCCCAGACGACACTGTTTCCGGCGACGCTCACCTTACCCTTTCAGCAACCACAGCCCTTACGCTATGGCGAAAATCCGCACCAGCAGGCAGCCCTCTATCGAGAGCGCTCTCCTGAGCCAACCGGGGTCGCTCATGCTCAACAGTATCAAGGGAAAAGTCTCTCGTATAATAACTGGGTGGATGCCGATAGTGCTTATGGTTGTCTACAGCACTTTGAGCAGCCAGCCTGTGCCATCGTTAAACATGCTAATCCCTGCGGTGTCGCACTGGGTGATTCGCTACTCTCCGCCTATCAACGCGCTTTTAGCTGCGATCCCACTTCAGCATTTGGCGGGATTATCGCCTTCAACCGGCGATTGGAAGCTGAACTCTCTCAGGCTATTCTAGAGCAACAATTTGTCGAGGTCATTATTGCCCCTGAAGTCACTCCAGAGGCTAGGGCGGTGCTAGCGCGTAAACCGAATATCCGCGTATTAGCCTGTGGAACGAACTCATCAACCACCGCTGCTGCTGCACTGGAGTATCACCGTATTTCCGGGGGACTATTAGTACAAGAAAGCGATCAAGGCTGTTTACAACAGGTGACACTGCAGGTGGTGACGAGCCGACAGCCCTCAGAGGCCGAGTGGCAAGATGCCCGATTTGCTTGGCAGGTGGCTAAATGGGTTAAATCCAACGCCATGGTCTACGTTCGCCAGCAGGCGACGCTGGGGATTGGTGCCGGTCAAATGAGCCGGATTGATGCAGCCAATATTGCCATCGATAAAGCCACTAAGGCCGGCTTTGATCTGATCGGTTCTGTGCTGGCATCGGATGCTTTTCTGCCCTTTCGTGATACCCTGGATGCCGCCGCCGCCGTCGGCGTGACCTGTGTGATACAGCCTGGCGGCTCTCAGCGAGACCCTGAAGTCATCAACGCGGCCAATCAGCAGGGGGTGGCGATGATCTTGACCGGCATGCGCCACTTTCGCCATTAATAGCCGCTTAGGCGCTACAACCGTACAGAGACTACGACATGAAACTACTGATTATTGGGGAGGGGGGCCGTGAGCACGCCTTAGCGTGGAAAGCGGCCCAATCCCCGTTAGTGAGCCATATTTATGTGGCACCGGGCAATGCGGGCACTGCTCTGGAAGGCATTCGACACCCTACGGCCTGTCCAATAGACAATATTGAGATTGGCTCAACAGATATTGCACAATTAGTCACCTTTGCCCAACAAAACCAGGTGGGATTAACCTGGGTGGGCCCGGAAAAACCTTTAGTACAGGGTATTGTGGATGCCTTTCGTGAGGCCGATCTAGCGATCCTTGGCCCCACCCAGGCAGCGGCACAACTAGAGGGCTCCAAAGCCTTTATGAAGGCTTTCCTGCAACGCCATAGGATCCCTACCGCAGATTACCAGATCTTTACAGAGATCCCCGCCGCGCTCGCCTATTTACGGCAACCCCAATTAGCGCCTAAACCCTGGGTCATCAAAGCCGATGGATTAGCGGCTGGCAAAGGAGTGACAGTGGCCGCTACCTTAGCTGAGGCAGAAGCTGCTGCAAGCAGCATGCTCTCTGGCGAGGCTTTTGGCGAGGCTGGGCGACGAATTGTCATCGAAGAATTTCTAGTCGGTGAAGAGGTTAGCTTTATGGTCTTAGTCGATGGCCAACAGCTGCTGCCATTGGCTACGAGTCAAGATCACAAGGCCATTGGGGAGGGCGATCAGGGCGCTAATACTGGCGGCATGGGGGCTTATTCGCCAGCGCCGATAGTCACTGAAACGCTACAAGAGCGTATCTTGCAGGAGATCATCTGGCCAACCGTGCGCGGCATGGCGCTTGAGGGAACCCCCTATACCGGCTTTCTCTATGCTGGCTTAATGATCTTACCCGATGGCAGCCCTAAGGTGATTGAATTTAATTGCCGACTCGGCGATCCCGAAGCACAAGCGCTGTTGCTGCGGCTGCGCAGTGATTTAGTCGCCCTCTCGCTCGCTACAGTGGCCGGGCAACTCCAGCAATGCACCATTGACTGGGATCCCAGATCTGCACTGGGTGTCGTGTTAACCACTAGTGGTTACCCGGGGCCCTGCCCTTCCGGCGAGGTGATCACGGGTCTACCGACTGAAGAGCTGCTCAATCCAACAGACACTAGCCAAAAACTGTTTTTCTGTGGGACCCACCTGGTGGATGATCAGGTCCTCACTCAGGGAGGCCGGGTACTATGTGCTACAGCCCTGGGTGATACCTTGGCGATAGCTCAGAGCAGTGCTTATCAGCTGGCACAACAACTCCACTGGCCTGGCCTCTATTATCGCCGTGATATTGGCCATCGCGCCTTACAACGATAGCGCCTGGCGCCTCACGGTACAAAGCGTTCTTAAAAAAAGAACGCTTCTAAAAATATTAGCCGTTGATAGCTTCTTTCAACCCCTTTCCAGCAATAAAGGCAGGGGCATTGACCGCAGACAGTTGGATAGCATCCCCTGTTCTTGGATTACGACCTGTGCGCGCTTTACGATGATTCACTTTAAAGGTCCCAAACCCCACTAATTGTACCTGATCCCCCTCTTTTAACGATCCAGTGATGGCAGTCAGAACCGTTTCCAGGGCTGTTTTAGCCTGAATTTTAGTCAACGCCGCTTTATCTGCCACTTCACTAATTAATTGAGTCTTATTCATACATGGTCCTTAGATTTTCCCGGTTGCTCTTTATTTTAAACATAAAAATAGCCGATGCCGGCGGCAAACGACTAGGTTCTTTCCTTAATTAAAACGAACAGTCTGAACTACCCTCATAACTGTAGAACAAATTAGCTAGTAGTGTAAATCATCAAGCAGCAAATAATAGTGTAAATCTCTCAGGTTATCCGCGCTGAGCTAAATCATTGCGACCATTTTTTAAAGCGAGACAGGTAGGTGTGCTGACAGCAAGCGTTTAGAAGCAACAGCACCCGCCAAGTGGCCAAGCACGGTAAACAACAACCCTGTTGTACAGCGTTGAACCTAAAGCGACGGCTGTCAGACTTGACTATCTACCTGCTGGCTGCTGTTGGAGGACTTCAATGAAGGCTTGCACCTGATCGGGCAAGACGTCCGGCGGGATGCCATGACCCAGGTTCACGATATGACCCGGTCCACTACCATAGTCAGCCAATAATTGTACGACTGCTTGTTGTAGTTCCTCCCGCGGGGCATATAACCGTGCTGGACTGAGGTTACCCTGTAGTGCCACCCGAGCACCGACTCGACGGCGCGCCTCCGCTATCGAGGTCCACTCATCTAACCCCAGTGCCTCACAACCAATCGCTGCTTGCGCTTCTAACCAAGCACCACCGCCTCTGGTAAATAGGGTAATCGGAATGCGCTGCTGTGCCTGCTCACGGACCAAACCGGTCACAATTTTATGAATATAATTCAAGGAGAAGGAGGGATAGGTTTGATCGCTCAGTACGCCCCCCCAGCTATCAAAAATCATCACCGCCTGGGCCCCGGCAGTAATTTGAGCATTCAGATATAAAATAACACTATCCGCTAATTTGTCCAGCAGCAGGTGTAATGCCGTTGGCTCCTCCAGCAGCATCCGCTGGATCCGTTCGAAGGTGCGACTGGCCCTGCCTTCAACCATGTAAGCTGCCAAGGTCCAGGGGCTACCGGCAAAACCGATCACCGGCACTGAACCCTGCAGCGCACGACGTAGTCGGCGCACCGTCTCCATGACGTAACCTAAAGTGGATTCCGGATCGGGAATCGCCAGCTGACGAATCGCCTCGATGGTGCGCAACGGCCGCTCAAAGTGTGGCCCGGCGCCCGCCGTAAAGTGCAGACCTAATCCCATGGCATCAGGAATGGTCAGGATATCTGAAAAGATAATGGCAGCATCTAAAGCAAAACGGCGCAATGGCTGTAGTGCTGCCTCACAAGCCAAATCAGGATCACGACAGAGGGACATAAAATCTCCCGCCTGTGCGCGCAAGGCACGATACTCTGGTAAATAGCGTCCCGCTTGCCGCATCAGCCAGACAGGCGGCCTATCGACCGGTTGTCGTAATAGCGCCTGTAGATAACGCGAATTTTTTAAAGAGACTATCAACTGCTCTCCTCCTTTAGAAAAGTTTTTTAGCCATCGCCAGCCACTCGCTTTTACAGGAAAGGTTCCTATGGTTCAGTGCCTGCGACAGATCCTGATGGACCAGTTGGTCGTTCTGTATCCCCACACAATGGCCTGCTACGCCTTGTTGGAGTAATTCAACCGCATACACGCCCAACCGTGAGGCCAAAATGCGATCAAAACCTACAGGCGCCCCACCTCGCTGAATATGTCCCAATACCGTTGCTCGGGTTTCACGGCCAATCTGCTGCTCAATATAGTGCGCTAAGGCATGAGGATCACAGATATTTTCAGTAATAGTGACGATGGCATGTCGCTTCCCACGACTGATCCCTGCTTGGATGGCGGTTACCAGCACCTGACGATCAAAGGGTATTTCGGGGAGCACAATAAATTCGCAGCCCCCAGCGATGGCGGCGGCTAAGGTCAAATCACCACAACAGCGGCCCATCACTTCAACAATCGAGATGCGTTGATGAGATGAGGAGGTGTCTCGTAGTTGATCAATGGCCGTTAATATGGTTTGCAATGCGGTATAATAACCCACCGTGTAATCGGTACCCACAACATCATTATCGATGGTGCCGGGGAGCGCAATACAAGGGATCCCACCCGCTGTGATCGCTTGGGCACCTTGATAAGTGCCATCGCCACCAATCACCACCAAACCCTCAACGCCCTGTCGCTGTAAGTAATGAATCGCCTGTTGCTGGATTTCTGGTTGCTTAAAGGCTGGAAAACGAGCTGATCCCAGGAAGGTACCGCCTCGATTAATCACTTCGGAAACGCTGGTACGATCCAAAACGTGAAGGCGATTTTCATAGAGGCCTAAGTAGCCATCAGCAATCCCCACAACGTCTATGCCGGATGACAGCGCTGTGCGGACCACTGCGCGAATGGCCGCATTCATTCCCGGAGCATCGCCTCCACTGGTTAACACGCCAATTTTTTTCATCCTAGCCGCCCACTATTGCCTGCTTGACGGAGATCAGCAGCCCGTCCTCTACCAACTAATTCAGCTCGATTGACGCCATTATCAGCACAGAAGGCTGGCTGAATCAATGGATCTCCCCAAAAGAGAGTAGCACCCTTTCCTGTGATACAATAGATGTCCGTTATCTACAAAATTTAGGTAAGCTGCTGATCGACCAGCGGCCTCTACTAGAAGGACTCTTCTCTCCGATCCCGAAAAAATGCGTTAAGCGCTCTGTCGTTATTTATTTGTAAAAGCTAGTTCTTTAGAATAATAATCTCTATATAAGGTTTGTTATGCAACATTGTAAACTGATGATCAGTTTAGCTTTGTTATATTTCTGCAACGCAGGAAGGGTTGCCTGTTCGCCAGCAACGACTCAAAATCTCAGCCACCAGGCAGCTGATCAGCCTGTACTCTGGGACTATTATGAACACCTACAACGGCAGCCATTACAGTACCAACCGCTTGAAACAGAACAGACCTCACAAGGAGAACAGGCTCATTACACGCTGATCTCACAGCAGTGGTCTCCTAGGGGCCTAGTAAAACCAGCCACCTGGGAACATCAGGTGACGCTATACCGGCCCACAGGAGCGGTTGGCAAAACAGCACTCTTAGTGGTTAATAATGGGCGCAATACTTCCAAAGCAGACGGTCATCGCTCAGACTATGACAACCAACAACTCATAGCACTGGCCCATAAGACAGCAACCGTCGTGGTCTCCGTTGACAAGGTTCCTAACCAACCACTGATTTACAACAACGATAACATCCCCCGCTTTGAAGACAGTAGTATCGCACGCAGTTGGCGACTCTTTTTGGATAATCCACAACCAGGGGCAGAGTTTCCCTTACACTTACCGATGGTAGGCGCGATCGTTAAAGCCATGGACTTGGCCGAAACTGAGTTGCGAGCCTTGGGGGTGACTATCGAGGGATTCATCGTCACTGGGGCTTCTAAGCGTGGTTGGGCCACTTGGCTCACTGCTCTGGTCGATCAACGCATACAGGCTATCGTGCCATTTGCCATCGAACTCCTCGACCTAGCTGCTGTCATTGAGCACACACAACACACGCTAGGAGGCTATTTTCCGATTGCTTGGCAGCCCTATGCACAAGAGGCTATTATTCAAGATCGCTGCAGCCCCGCGTTTAATGCTCTGATGGCTATTGTGGATCCAGTGCGCTATTTGCAATCACCGCTAGCCGCTCGTCTGGCCATTCCAAAATATGTAATCAGTGCCAGTGGGGATGATTTTTTCATGCCAGATAATGTACAGTTTGGATTGAGCAAGCTGCCCGGTGTGACCACCCTCCGCGTCGTGCCTAACAGCAATCATTATGGAATCAAGCGGGTGACTTTACAGGCATTGACAAGCTTTATACAGCGTCAACAGACTGGGCGCGCCCTGCCAACCTTAAGCCTGGTTAAACAGGGAAACGACAAGGAGCCCCAGTACCGACTCCAGTTATCGGAAGCACCCTCGCAACTTAGGCTATGGCGAGCCCTGAATCCACAGCTACGGGACTTTCGTAAAAGTTCTGGTATCACTTACCAAGCTGAAAGATTACCATTACCTGCTCAACAAGATAGCGGCTACTCCTGTGAGCTTGATTTACCACTGCCTGCCACGGGCTGGTCTGCCAGCTTCGTTGAAGCAGAGTTTGCTGATGGTTTTATCGCCACAACCCCGGTGCTGCTGCTTCCAGAGTGTTACCCTTCAGGGCCTCCTGATGCTGCTTATATCGCTGAAAAGCATTTAATCCCTGGAACAGAATCTGGTAGAGCAGAATAATTTAAATATGAGTAGACTAAGCGTGCTGATACCCCTATTAACCTTAGAAAGCACTGCTTCAACAGAAGATCTTTCGCAATCAAAATTCAGAGCCTCAGCTATAATGCCTCACAATCACTGATAACGGAGCTTTTCCTTAATGAACACAAATAATAAACAGTTAACCAATGACCAGATAACCGTTGGAACTGCTGTTATGACAAACCAATGCACGGTGACCCGGGACAGTGACGATTTCATTAAAGACCTTGATACTTACTTTAAAGAACACCTCAGCAACCAAAACTTCGTTGTTGAAAACAGTAAAATGTCCTTGGAGGATAAAAATGGCACTAAGATAGAACGACACACTGTGAGCTGGTACACTGGCAACAGCAGTCAAACTACTAAGGAAAAATGGGAACATTCCTGTACGTTTGTTATTCCCAAGCATCTCGCTCCTAAGAAACATGGCCTTATAGTCGTCAATAATGGGGCAAATATCCCCAATGAAACGATCACTGATAACTACCCATTGGAAGTTCTGAAAACCATCGCTCATGATACTGGCATCCTGATTGTATCCGTTGACAAAGTGCCTAATCAGCCCATCAAGATCAATGGAGAAAATTTATATGAAGATAAACTGGTGGCAACAGATATCCTCCGTTACTTGGATGGACAGGAAAACAATAATCCATTGATCTACTTTAAGATGGCCGGTGTGGTGATCCTGACTGATAAGCTGGCTAGAGAGCAATATCCAGTAGTCGAATCCTACGCGATCACCTCCTGCTCAAAACAGGTTATCGGAGCATGCCTGGCCACCCAGATCTATCAGCCATTACAAACAGCCTGTATGCTAAATTTTGCAATGGATCCCCGTGCAATGCCTATATTAGGAGATTATTTAGTCGAGCTATCGGCTAAGAACAGGATGGCAATATTTGGGCCGATCTTAGGCCCCTATCTTGAAGTGGCAAAACATGATCGTCGCTCACTATTAAACAAACTGATGAGCCAACCACTTTCATCCCAATGGATACATACAGTTATGGGCGATTGTGATACAACATTTCACAAGTCGAAAGTTCAGAAAGTACTAGAACATCCAAAGAACAGCCAAGGTATTTCAACCTATGAAGAGATTCAGGCTGATCACAAAGGGATTAAACAATGCATAAACCAGCAGATGATTCATTTCGTATTAGGGATAAATCAACCAGGCTGTCTGATAGCTATGAGAAATTTTAACGGCAAAGAAATTTCTCTAGAGAATTTAGCAAAAACTTTGTTAGCCACTGATAAAACTGCAGAAACACCAGCAAACGACCAGAGTGCCCACTTTTTCCAAGCCATAGCGACCTTGGATGATACAGCAGCGGGAACCTGCGATGATAAAAAAGTTGTTGCCAATGAAAGATTATCCCCTGATTTACAGACAGCCCTAGTCAAGCATCAATTTTCATCACAACGATAAAGCGTGCTGTTAGTTAAGCATTTTAGGCGACAGGGGACCCCTAACCGATGCCTCTTAGAAACAAACCATCGGTCATGTTCCGCATCATTATTCTGAGTGACAACCGCAGCACACTCGATCCCTGAATCAGGATATGAACAACTGGCTGCGAATGGGTGGGCTACTGTCGGGTGCCGGTAGGCGAACACGCTCTAGACCCGCTGTAGCTTACAGGTGGTGCAGGTGGAATAGCAGCTGTGGAGCCCGTGCGTTTTGTTCCATTCATTTCTGAGAAACCGCCTAACCTATCGCTACCGTGCCTCCAATAAAGGTTTAAAACACTTAACTAAACAGACCAGATGCCACTAAAATGTTGTTTCACTTAAAATAAACACAAAAGGCACTTTCCACATAGTCCAGTAACAAGCTATTATATAAGGTGGATACTTTGTTTACGATTAATACAATTTTGACAGATAGTCTTGCAATGGAATGGCCATTGGAGCCCTGATCAGTATGCAAAGCGGGAGCAGTAAGCCATGGAGACAAGGAATTTTGTTGCTCATGAGTATAGGCTCTATCAGCTGTAACCAGGGAGGCAGGCAGCCAGCAACGGTGGTGACTCTCTCCTCTCCATCACGACTACGTGACAGATCCAGCGCCCCCTCTGGACACTATAGTGTGCAGCCAGGCGATACCCTATCGCGTATCGCCCAGCTCCATGGTTATCCAGTAGAGCAGTTGGCAAAAAACAACCACCTGAAGCCTCCCTATCGACTCTATCCAGGTCAGCCGATCAAGCTAGGCTACCCTGCCGGCGCAGCCGTCACCACTAAGCTGGTTGCCAAAACCAACGACTCCCAAGCCAAAAAAAATCAAGAGCAGTACCGCTCACCACCAACCAATACTCTCTCCTCGGGTCATCCGGTCAAACATAACCCTGCTGTGAATAACAGCGCTACCCTTCCCCCTCCGCCGAGCCAAGCAGCTTCCAGTAAAATACCTCAATGGCATTGGCCCACGCAGGGTAAAATTATTGAACCATTTTCGCAAGCCGATGGTGGTAATCGCGGTATCGATATGGCCGGAGAGCATGGACAAGCCGTTTATAGTAGCGCCGATGGCCGGGTGGTTTATGCCGGTAATGCCTTACACGGTTATGGCCATTTGCTGATTATCAAGCACAGTGAGGATTGGCTCAGCGCCTATGCGCATAATGACACCCTATTAGTTCGTGAGCAGCAAACCATCAAAGCGGGGCAAAAAATTGCCACCATGGGCCGTAGTGGCACCCATTCGGTACGTTTGCATTTTGAAATTCGCCACAAAGGAAAATCAGTCAATCCGCTGCACTATTTGCCGCAGCGCTAGATTGCGTGGTACTGCTTTTTAGGATAAAAACACTGTAAGGAAACAGACCATGGATCAAGATGGCCCACCTATAATACCGGAATTGACTAAAAAAAGTCTCTTTCACACGCCTACATCAGAACCACTAGGAGAAGATGCATTCATTCCCACTGACAGTGAGGATCTCTTCGATGAAGCCCACCCCCCCGAGGTGCTATCAGACCCCCTAGAGGCTCAGGGGTTCATCGATAATACCCAGCTTTATCTGCATCAAATTGGTTACTCACCACTACTAACCGCTGAAGAGGAGGTCTATTTCTCACGGCGAATACTACAAGGTGATCTCGTTGCCCGCCGCCGGATGATAGAAAGTAATTTGCGCCTGGTGGTTAAAATTGCTAGACGCTATATCAACCGGGGTCTCTCTTTGTTGGACTTAATCGAAGAGGGCAATTTAGGATTAATCCACAGCGTTGAAAAATTTGATCCAGAACGCGGCTTTCGGTTTTCCACCTATGCCACCTGGTGGATCCGCCAAAACATTGAACGGGCGTTGATGAATCAAACACGCACTATCCGGTTACCCATCCATGTTGTTAAAGAGTTGAATGTCTATTTACGAACCGCTCGCGCACTGTCACAACAGTTAGACCATGAACCGACTGCTGAGGAGATAGCTACACGGCTAGAGAAGCCTCTCGATAATGTCAGCCGTCTGCTTTGCTTAAATGCCCGTACCACCTCGTTCGATACCCTACCAGGATGGGGTGATAGCGATAAAATGCTGTCTCATTGGCTCTCCGATGATGCCGATAAAAATCCTGCAAAGCAGTTCGAAACCAATGAACTCCATGCCTGCATCACTAAGTGGCTGTACACCCTACCCGCTAAACATCGAGAAGTATTAGCACGTCGCTTTGGATTATTGGGATATGAAGCGGCTACCCTAGAAGCGGTCGGTCGAGAACTCGGCGTCACCCGTGAACGGATACGCCAGATCCAGATGGAAGGGCTACAACAACTGCGCAAGCTACTGCAAGCACAGGGCCTAAATACCGACTCCTTGTTTCAAGATCACTGATCGCTGATCATCTGCTGTTTCAAGCGGTAGAGCCAAGTTAAAGCCTCCCGCGGCGTTAATGTGTCCGGTTCCAGCGCCTCGAGTGCTTCTAATACTGGGTGTACCAGCGGAGTTGTCAGCGGTGGGAGCTGATGCCCAGTGTCTAGCAGCTCAACGACACTCCGATCCCCAGCAGTAGCCTCTAATTGTGTGAGTTTTTGTTGCGCGCGTTCCAGTACCACAGCTGGCACACCCGCTAATTTAGCCACGGCAAGTCCATAGCTTTTATTGGCGGCCCCAGCCTCTACGGTATGCATGAACACAATGTTCTGCTCATGCTCAACCGCGGTCACATGAAGGTTATCAACCCCCGGCAGCTGGGAAGCTAAAACGGTGAGTTCAAAATAGTGGGTAGCAAACAGGGTCATGGCTCGAATCTGCTCTGCTAGGGTCTCTGCACAGGCCCAAGCTAACGATAACCCATCATAGGTAGCGGTACCACGGCCAATCTCATCCATTAACACCAAGCTTTGCTGGGTGGCATTATTTAAAATATTCGCCGTTTCGCTCATCTCTACCATAAAAGTAGAGCGCCCTGCTGTTAAATCATCAGCCGCACCAATCCGAGTAAAGATGCGATCAATCGGCCCTAATAGACAGTTCTGTGCCGGCACAAAGCTACCAATATAGGCTAGTACGACAATCAGTGCGGTTTGTCGCATATAGGTGCTCTTGCCGCCCATATTAGGGCCGGTAATAATACACAAACGCCGTTCGGGAGATAACTGTACTGAGTTGCTGACAAAAGGGGTCTCCAGAACCTGTTCAATCACTGGATGACGTCCAGCCTCAATCTGGATCCCCGGTTGACTGCTCAACGTAGGAACGCGATAACACAATCTGTCAGCCCGTTCCGCTAAGTTAGTGAGCACATCTAACTTGGCGACTGCCCAAGCACTTTGCTGTAACGCTGGAAGATCAGGCAGTAGTTGATCAAATAGATCCTGATAGAGTGCTTTTTCCAGTGCCAAGGCGCGGCTTTGCGCGGTGAGTACCCGCTCTTCATAGGTTTTGAGCTCAGGAATAATATAACGTTCAACATTTTTAAGGGTTTGCCGCCGCGTATAGTGACTAGGCACCAGATGGCTCTGACCATGGCTTACCTGAATATAGTAACCATGCACCGCATTAAATCCGACTTTTAAGCTCTCTAATCCCAAGGCCTGCCGCTCGCGGCGCTCTAACTGAACTAAATAGTCACTGGCACCAGCGGCCAAAGCCCGCCACTCATCTAGCTCCGCATGGTAGCCATCGGCAATCACCCCACCATCCCGAATCAATAGTGGCGGCTCAGCAACTAAAATCTGTGTTAACAATGCGTGGAGAGCAGGAAACTCGCCGATGTGTTGTCTAAGCGGCATCAGTGATACTAAGGGGCAATGTGCTAATTCAGCCTGTAGCAGCGGTAGCTGCTGCAGTGCTTGGCGGATCCGCGAAAAATCTCGGGGGCGGGCACTTCGCAAAGCGACCCGGGCTAATAGCCGTTCGAAATCGCCTATGGGACGCAGCAATCGCTTGAGCGACTCTGCCATCGGTTGCAGTGCTGAAATAGCCTGCTGCCGTGCCAGTAATCGGGCTCTATCACGGATAGGTTGGTGCAACCAGCGCTTGAGCAGACGGCTGCCCATTGGTGTGGCTGTCTGGTCGAGGATATCAGCCAAGGTGTTCTCGGTACCCCCGGCTAAATTTTTGGTCAGCTCTAAATGTTGCCGAGTTGCCGCATCCATCAGCACAAAATGCTGAGAGCTTTCAAAGAGTAAGCGCCGAATATGCGGCAGCGGTACCCGTTGGGTCTCTTTAACATAGTGCAGTAAAGCACCAGCAGCCCGCAGACCGGACTCAGCCTCTTCTACCCCAAAGCCGCGCAAATCAACGGTAGCAAATTGTAAGTTCAGCTGCTGCCGGGCGGTTTTTAAATCAAAGTTCCACTGATGTTGCCGCCGCAGCCCTGGCCGAGACTCAATACACACCATGAGATCAAACCCCTCCGGGTAGAGTAACTCTACCGGATCGGTGCGTTGCAGCTCAGCGGCCAGAGCAGTGGCATCCGCGGGCTCACTCAAACAAAAGCGGCCGGTACTGATTTCAAGGGTTGCATAGCCAAAATGCCCTGAGGCGTGCCAAACAGCAGCCAGTAAATTCTCCTGACGCTCTGGCAGTAGCGCTTCATCACTGACGGTTCCAGGAGTCACAATCCGTACCACTTGCCGCTCTACTGGTCCCTTACTGGCTGCTGGATCCCCGATCTGTTCACAGATCGCCACCGACTCACCTAACTGGATCAACTTGGCCAAGTAGCCTTCAACAGCATGGTAGGGCACCCCAGCCATCGGGACCGGAGCACCGGCAGAGTGACCACGGGTAGTGAGCGAGATGGCTAATAGCTGTGAGGCCCGTTGGGCATCTTCATAGAAGAGTTCGTAAAAGTCACCCATGCGGTAAAACAGCAGCGCCTTGGGATGTTGTGCTTTAAGACGCAGGTACTGCTGCATCATCGGGGTGTGAGTGGCTAGCGAGGTTATTGAGATCTCAGCCATCGGTCTGTATTTCCCATCACACTAGGTTGACAAGCGATCGTTCGGCACAACCCACTCTGTTTTAACAGAAGGCATAGCGCATCCTATCACTTATTTTCGAAGGATAATAGACCACCATGACTAGCAATGACTGCCCAACAGCCCTTAATTCAGTTCTACCATAGGATCAGCCTGCAGGATACCCTGGTAATTCTTTAGGTGGATTTGTGGGTGAACCCCTTTACGGTCAGAGCTATAATTGAACCAGATCGCCGGTGCCTCTGTTGAGCCAGCGTTGCGATCGTCTCGCACATAGGCCCATAACCGGCCAGTCCGTGTCTTGCCACTGCCAGGCTCCTGAACTTGTACTGGGGTGTCATCTCCATGTACCTTCCCTGCCTGTAGCACCGTACGCTGTATCTCATCAACTAGGGGTCTTAGCAGTTCACTGATGGCGTCAACCCAATGACCCAGAAGGCTCCGGCTCAGTTCAACACCCTGACGAGCGTAGATTTCCGACTGGCGATATAATGGGGTGTGCTCTCCGTACTTCGACATCACGACTCTGGCCAATAACCCTGGCCCAGCGATTCCTCGTTCTATCGGACGGCTGGGGGCTGGGGGCTGGGGCCTGTACAATATGATCTTGCCACCTTTTTTTAGACACAGAGAAGAGAAACCTTAAGCGACCTGGGATAACCAATTTTTTTCAAAATTTACAGGAGACAGATAGCCTAGCGTTGAGTGCCGTCTCTGTCGGTTATAAAACACTTCTACGTATTCAAAAATGCTCAATTTGGCTTGTTCTCTGCTCTCAAAACGTTCAAAGTGGGTGTGCTCTGTTTTTAAGGTATGGAAAAAACTCTCTGCTACTGCATTGTCATAACAATTGCCCGTACTACTCATGCTAAGCGTTATCTGGTGATGCGCCGATACAGCCTTGAATCCTTTGCTGGTATACTGGCTGCCTCGGTCGGAGTGGTGGATGAGACCTGCAGCAGGCTTCCTCCGTGTTATTGCCTGGCGTAATGCTGCGGCTACTAACTCGGTGGTCATGTGAGCTTGCATATCCATCCCCACGATACTACGAGAGAACAGGTCCAGTACGATAGCAACATACAACCATCCCTCTTGGGTCGGAATATAGGTAATATCTGCTGCCCAGTATTGATCAGGGCGAGTGGCTGTGAACTTCTGCTTGAGTAAATTAGGCGCCACTGCGGCCTTTGGATCGACTATTGTGGTTACCTTAAATCGTTTTTTCATCTTAGCCGCAATATGGGCTGCTTTCATTAGCCGACAAACCCGTTTGCGTGAACAGCGCTCACCTCTAGCTCGTAACTCAGCATGGATACGTGGGCTACCGTAAATTTGGTTGCTTATGGTATAAACCTCTTTAATTTCAGATATTAAACGCTCATCCTCACAATAGCGCTTGGATGGCTCAGCCTTGATAAACTGATAATAGCCACTGCGGGATACACCTAACACGTTGGACATCCTCTCTACGCTGAATTCCCCAGCATGCTTTTGCATAAACTGGTATTTTACTTGCGGGCCACTGAGAAGATGCCCAAGGCTTTTTTTAGGATATCCCTCTCTTCGCGTGCTATCGCCAATTCTTTCCGCAATTGACTGAGCTCAGCATCAGACGCTTTCAGGTATCCTTTGCCCGGGAAAGCCTCTGCACCATCCTTGTTATGCTGATGGACCCACCCTGCCAATGTACTCTTGGGAACTCCCAATTCCTCGCTCAATTGACAGAGCGTTTTACCAGTGCTGTGATACAGCTTTACCGCATTCAGCTTGAATTCCTTATCATAGCTCCTTGATTCCCCTTGATTCATAACTTCACCTCAAAAAGTAACAAAAAATTATACGCTTTGTTCCTCTTCGTTGTGTCCGTTAAAGGGTAGCAAGATCAATACAGTCACAACGACCACAGGCTTTTTTTGGGCGAACCGTTTGGATCGCTTTGAAGGCACTTTTGAGGAGTTCCAGCTGTTCGGAAACATCTTCACCCAGAGGTTTCAGCTCGCCACCACATTTCGGGCAGGCCTCCTCTTGCGGCTCTAACCGTCGTATTTCCCGAGGCAGTTCAGCCGGTAACGGTTTGCGGGCAGGGGATTGACGTAAGGCCTTAGGGACCCAGGGGTCCCTAAGCGCCAGAGCCTGGATTTGCTCCTCTTCCAGCTCACTGAGCTGTTTTTCCAATCGCCCAATTTGCCGTTTAACTTTTTCAGAACTCTGGCCAAAATGCAGCCGTTTCAGCTCTGCTAGCTGACTCTTTAACCGCTCAATCTCTGCCGCTTTATTGCTTAGGTCATGCTTGAGCGTCGTGATCGTCTCGTTTTGCTGGAGGAGCAGCTCACTTTGCTCGAGCAGTAAGGCTCTTAGCGTATTGATATCATTAGGAAGCTCATACATAAGCTGCAACGTTACACGTCGGTTACAGGAATTATAATATTGATAACCGCTGAGTGTTAATCCGTTTGGGCTGCTTCCACTCTAAACCTTTGAACTGTCGCGGAAAAAGTGCGCACCGAGTTTACGCTGCTACTTCATAAGCCATGGGTGAAAGATAATTCAGTGTAGAATGTCTACGCTGACGATTATAAAACGATTCTATATAGTCAAATATTGCGTTAGATGCCTGCTGTTCCGTCATTAATTTCATGGTATAGATAAGCTCTACCTTAAGTGTGTGATAGAAGCTTTCCATGACGGCATTGTCATAACAGCATCCAGTACTGCTCATCGAGCAAACCATACCATAATTTTTAAGTGTTTTCTGATACAGAGCACTAGCATACTGGCTCCCTCGGTCAGAGTGAATCACCAATCCTGTTGGTGGCTGACGTCGAGTCCTAGCCATGGTCAGAGCATCGATTATTAATGGCGTTTTAAGGCTACCGCTTAGGCTCCAGCCAACGATCATACGGCTATAGAGGTCAATCACTGTAGCCAAATACAGAAAGCCCGTTTGGGTTGAAATAGTGCTGATATCACTGGCCCAAGCCTGATTAGCGCCTGGTGGAGAAAAATGTCGATTCAGCAAATTAGGAGCTATTGGTAACCGATGGTTACTGTCCGTCGTCACTTGATGTTGACGGGTGGCTGCTGCTTTTATACCCAGCTGTTTCATCAACTTAGCAATACGCTCCTTGCCGCAATAGCGCTGTTCAGCCTGTAAATCAACCCTGATTCGTCGAACACCGTAGGTTTTTCTACTGGCCAGATGTAGCGCCAGAATGCGTTCACCTAAGACTTTATCTTCCTGACCACGCTGGCCAGGTCGGCGATTAAGCCAGGCGTAAAAACCGCGCCGACTGACTGATAATAAAACACATAGCCGTTTAAATGGGTGGAAAGCTTGTTGTTTCAGTATCATAGCGAACCTCTCCTGCTTTCCCTGGAAAAGAGCGCTGCCACTTTTTTTAAAATTAATTTATCTTCTTCTAATTCAATGACCTTCCTCTTTAAACGCCTTATCTCTAGCGCTTGCTCAGAGCATTGTGGCTGGCGAGTAAAGCTTTTATCAGCCTTGGCTGTGTGCCGCCAACCATACAACGTATTGTCACTGATTCCCAACTCGCTAGCCAGTTGGGGAACAGATCTGTCGCGGAAAAAATGCGCACCGAGTTTACGCTGCTGCTTCATAAGCCATGGGTGAAAGATAATTCAGTGTAGAATGTCTACGCTGACGATTATAAAACGATGCTATATAGTCAAATATTGCATTAGATGCCTGCTGCTCTGTCATTAATTTCATGGTATAGATGAGCTCTACCTTAAGTGTGTGATAGAAGCTTTCCATGACGGCATTGTCATAACTGTCAACGATCGCATAAAATATCCGGATTTCGATCGTGTTAATGGTCATTTTTTTGACCTAATTTCCTCTTCAGAGGTCAGCTCTAGCTGGGAACTCACTGACAACAGTCCCGCTTTGCGTTTTTCTTTTAGTCGATAGCTCTCTCCCTTGATATTGATTGTCGTTGAGTGATGTAACAGCCGATCTAGAATAGCGGTAGCTAATACCTGATCCCCAAACAGTTCTCCCCAGTCTATGAAACTTTTATTAGACGTTAGGATGATGCTGGCTTTTTCATAGCGCCTGCTGAGTAACCTGAAAAATAGGCTGGCCTCTTCACGATTCATCGGTAGATAGCCGAACTCATCCAATATCAGCACTCTGGCATAGCAGAGCTGCTGGAGCTGGCGCTCTAACCGATTTTCTTGCTTGGCCTTTATCAGAGCACTAATTAACCGATCTAGTGGCATGAACAGTAACCGGTGGCTTGCAGTGGCGGCTTTAACCCCTAAGGCAATTGCTAAATGCGTTTTACCTACACCTGGAGGGCCCAACAAAATCACATTTTCGTTACGCTCTACGAACCTAAGCCCTGCTAGCTCTCGGATCACCTTCCTATCAATTCCAGGCTGAAAGCTGAAATCAAATTGCTCAAGCGTTTTAATCCAGGGTAACCGGGCTTGCTTTAAACGGGATTCCAGCCCTTTCTGATGCCGTCCTTGCCACTCAGTCGCTAAGGCCCGTTCTAAAAATTCTCGATAACCCAAATCATCCTTTGCCGCTTGCTCACAGAGGGTATCTAACGCTGCTCCAAGGTGCTCTAGCTTTAATCGTGGTAATAGGCTGGCCAGTTGCATCAGACTAACTCCGCATACACACTAAGAGGCCTGCTAGCCACCTGATTCACTGCTTGCCAGAGAGCGTGATGATGCTCCGGGAGTCTGTGCCAACCGCGATGAACCTCACAGAGTCGATTCGCTCAGCCGAGAATCTACAAAAGCTGTAAAAGGTTCTAGCTTAAAAAACCGTTTTTGTACTCTTTTCCCTGTAGGGGTCTCTCATGCTTAAGGTGACGTCTGACGCTCCTTTCCGAGCAGCCAATCTGCCCTGCAATATCAACGATAAATGCGCCCTGGTGATGTAATTGTTTTATCATAAAATGGTCCCTTCTGCTTAACATGAAATCCCCCTTTGGTTTGGTCACCATATAGGAGAACGCATGTTGGGTAGATTGGACAAATTAAACGATCATTTTCCGGACATTTTATGCGATCGTTGACAATCAGGGGTGTGCCGACTCACAACGTGCATTGGCTGCTATGGTTGGGTAACGGTGACATATTACCTTGGACAATTATCTGTTGGGAAAATAATATTTATGTTATAAGTAACTTTTTTACAGAATATAAAGGTATTACTTATGGGGAATGTAGTCAGTGAGATCATCAGTGGGATAGGCGTTGGTGTATCATTTGGTGATCATGGCGTAAACGCTGGGATTACATATAATAGTCATCGCTGTTACACGTTTTATGGTGATGAAAATTCCAGTAGCTGGGATGATGTGTTGCAAAATGAACGTGAGAAATCCCGTAGGGAAAGAGAAGAACTTGAACAACAATGGGAAGAGGAGAAGCGTTTAAGGGAAGAAGAGAAGCAAGAAAAGATACAAAAAATTGAACATCCGATAATTGGATTAGCAGAAGGAATCGTGAGTAAGCGCAGGACAGAAGAGTTAAATTCTTTTACTACCAATACGAGCGATATGAATTTATTAGCAGCACCTGGTTACAGTACCGTTGCTATTTTAGATCGTGAAACAAGGAATTTTTTACAGCCTATTGCAACCCATAAACCACCACCCAATAATCAAGATGATGCAGAAAAAGGTTTGGCAATGGAGTTAGGGAAATTTCGTAGAAATAAGGAGTTAACGGAGTTTTTCAGTCAAAAAAAAACTGACTTCAATAAGCTGATCCCAGCAACCAATTCTGCAGAAAAATTTTACCTAAATGCTCCTGAAGACACTTTAAATCCAAATAATTCTGATTTTTTGCAGGACGGTTTAAATATTCTTGATTATCTACCTACAAAAGTGAACATTCCTGTTTCAGAGGGTCTTACGATTCCTATAAATGTAGGTAGTTTGATTAAACTTGAAACCAGAAGAGAAAATGAAAACATTAGGGAAATGCACAATACGGAAGTAGATATTTCTAAGAGTCGTCATATGTTATCAAGCAGCTCAAGCTCGTCGTCATCGAATTGTTTAGGAAAAAATGATATATGTCGTCTTGAGAAAGCAGGTAAAATTGCTAATCTTATGGACAAAAGTAACCTTTTTACAGCAGACGATATTTTTTCTGCACCTAAAAAGGTAGCCTCAAGCAGTATTACTTCAACCGATCTTCTCAGGGCAGCTGAGAAGACAGTTTGTACAACTATTGCGACTGCTAAACATGCTGGTAAATCAACTGCTGGAAACTGTACTCTTGTTGCAGTTGATTTACTAGGACCTGATGCTGTGGTTGGTAAATTAATGGAACACATAAATTGTACTATGCCTGAAAGCCAAATTGCTAAGACAAATATTCTTGATAATGCCAGTTGTATTTCTGGCATTAACTTATCTGTAGATTCTTCAGAAGTGGCATTAGGCGCAGAGAAGTTTTTCGAAGTAAATTTTATTGATAATCAATTGCCTGATAACTCAGATATACTGCGAAAGTGTTTACCAGGCCAGCCGTAAGAGGGGTCTGCTCATAAACAGAGCATTGAGATGATGCCGAGAGATAATGGTGGCCCCTCCCCGATTTGAACGGGGGACCAAACGATTATGAGTCGTCTGCTCTAACCACTGAGCTAAGGGGCCATGGCTGCCGGATGAATCAGGCAGCAGCGGCGAGTATAAAAGATTGTCAGCAACCTGTCGAGTAACCCTCCCTTAACTTCTTAGAAAATCACTCAACTTTTCACTTCGGCTCGGGTGACGCATTTTACGCAAGGCTTTGGCCTCAATCTGCCGTACCCGCTCGCGGGTGACGACAAACTGCTTACCCACCTCCTCTAAGGTGTGATCAGTATTCATATCGATACCAAAACGCATACAAATTACCTTAGCTTCACGCCGCGTTAGGCTGGAAAGCACATCCCGTATCGCCACTTTCAGGCTCTCAGAAGTCGCTGAATCCAAAGGCGATTCTAGCGTACTATCTTCAATGAAATCCCCCAGATGAGAATCTTCATCATCCCCAATCGGGGTTTCCATTGAAATCGGCTCTTTGGCAATTTTCAATACTTTGCGTATCTTATCTTCTGGCATGGCCATCCGCTCGGCTAACTCCTCAGGCATCGGTTCACGCCCCATCTCCTGCAACATCTGTCGCGAAATACGATTGAGTTTATTAATGGTTTCAATCATATGCACCGGAATACGAATGGTGCGTGCCTGATCCGCAATTGATCGGGTAATCGCTTGGCGAATCCACCAGGTGGCATAGGTTGAAAATTTATAGCCCCGTCGATACTCAAATTTATCAACCGCTTTCATTAAGCCAATATTCCCCTCTTGAATCAGATCGAGGAACTGCAATCCACGGTTGGTGTACTTTTTAGCTATCGATATCACTAAGCGTAAATTGGCTTCAACCATCTCTTTTTTGGCACGCCGCGCTTTAGCTTCACCAATGGACATGCTACGGTTGATTTTTTTAATCTGTTCAATGGTTAAATAAGTCTCTTCCTCAATCGCACTCAACTTTTTCAAACACTGACGGATTTCATCCAATTTAGAAGAGAGGCTTGCTGACCAGGGATTACTGGGTGCCAGCGCGGTCTCTACCCACGCTTCATTGGTCTCTTGGCCGGTAAAATGTTGAATAAAATATTTCTTAGACATTTTACACTCGTTAACACAGAGGCGCATGATGATCCACTCTTGGCTACGTACCCGCTCCATCATCTCGCGCATACTGTTGACTAGCCGATCGAACTGCCGCGGGACTAGCCTAAAGTGTTTGAAAATCTCTGACAGTCTCTGGATCTCATTCGAGGTCGAGGCATGATCACGGCCATACGTTTTAATCGCCTGTGTCGTTTGATGATATTGTGCTCGTAACTCCGCAAATTTTTGGCGCGCTACCTCAGGATCAATCGTATTATCTTCTTCGCTACTCTCAGAGACTTCGTCATCACTCTCTAGCTCACTCAACGCACTCTCTGCGAGATTGGGGGAAGAGCCGCTTCGCTTAGCCTCTAGCGCCTCTTCCTCGGGTTGTAGATCGACAAAACCAATTAGGAGATCAGGCAGTCGCAGACGGCCAGCTTCCACACAGTCATACTGCTCCAGCAAATAAGTAATGGCCTCTGGATACTCAGCAACCGAGCACTGCACCTGATTGATGCCCTCTTCAATACGCTTGGCAATATCAATCTCATCCTCACGGGTCAGCAGTTCTACTGTCCCCATCTCCCGCATATACATCCGCACTGGATCGGTGGTACGCCCCAGCTCCGACTCGACACTGGAGAGCACCTGTACAGCGGCCTCAGCCACATCTTCATCAGCCACATTGTCCGCTAACAGTAGATCATCGACATCCGGTGCTTCTTCCAACACCTGGATCCCCATGTCATTAATCATCTGGATGATATCTTCTATCTGATCGGAATCGATAATCTCTTCCGGCAGATGATCATTGACCTCAGCATAGGTTAGATAACCCTGCTCTTTACCTCGAGTGACAAGAAGTTTGAGTTGTGACTGTGGATTTTGTTCCATAAAGAAGCACCTATACTTCAAGGTCTAATATTGAATAGTGATGGCTATCATCATGAGCAACCGATTGCATCAAGGCTAAGCTTTATGATAGTGGATCGACTTTTTTAGCGATGGCTAGCAATCGGACATACTCACTTCGTTCCTCCTGACTTAACTGCGCTTGGCGATCTTTAGCAATCAACTGATCCATGCGCTGCTCAATTAATTGGGTATAAACATGGTAAAGCATATCAATAAAAGTCTCAGCAATATGCTCATGATCAATCATGTGGTCCCAAATAGCCAACGTTTCAAGCTGTCTGAACACCCGATGCGACTGCCAGTAGCCCAGCAGCTGCCCCGTTGTCACCTCAGAATGGGCCCTGCAGTAGGGGAGCAGAGCCTTAAACAGGGATAACCCCGGTAATTGGACACTGAGTGCCGTGCTAATTGTCTCGGGCACTTGCTGGGCTAACTGGGGATTCTGAACCAGTAGTGCTACCAGCAGCCGCATCGGGGTCCGTTTCAGCCGTGGCGGTTGATACTGAAGAGCAGACGGCGGTGACTGTTTTGGTAACAGCCGTTCTAGTTGTCGCTCATCCAACAGCCCTAGTTTGCTCCCTAACTGCTCCCGCAAGGACATTCGTAATGCTTCTCCTGGAACGCGGTTCAGCAAAGGCAGTGCCCGGGCACTGAGTCGCGCACGACCATCCGGGGTACTCAAGTCAACCTGCTGCAACAGGCTGGAAAACAGAAAACTGGAGAGATCTTCTGCCTGCTGCAGACAAGCTTGAAAGGCTTCCACGCCCCGTTGTTGGATCAAACTATCCGGATCCTCCCCCTGAGGTAAGAACATAAACTTTAGCTGCACCCCATCCTGCAGCTGTGGTAAAGCGGTCTCTAGCGCCCGCCAAGCCGCTTCACGACCCGCGTTATCGCCATCATAACAAAAAATTAATGTATCCGTGATGCGTAGTAGTTGCGCTATCTGTTCAGCAGTGGTCGCGGTGCCCAAGGAGGCGACGGCATGATTAATCCCAAATTGGGCCAGCGAGAGGAGATCCAGATACCCCTCTACGACCAGTATCTGCGGCGGATTAGGCTCTAGTTGTCGTAGTTCATAGAGACCATACACCGTGCGACTTTTATGAAATAGTTGGGTCTCTGGCGAATTCAGGTATTTTGGAGTCCCTTGATCCAATACTCGCCCCCCAAAGGCAATGACCTGGCCGCGGGCATTACGAATGGGAAATAGCAACCGGTTACGGAAGCGATCATAACAGCGCCCCTGAGAATCTTCTACTAGCATTCCAGCGCTACTTAATAGCTGGCGATCAGCAGCCTTACCACCAAAACGTCGACTGATTCGCTCCCACCCTGAATCAGCAAACCCCAACCTGAACCGTTGTATCACGGCTGCTGTTAAGCCTCGTCTCTGTAAATAATCACGGACCGGCTGACCTGAAGGCTGAGCCAGCGCCTCTTGGTAGTAGACCGCCAGTTGCTCTAGCAGCTGATAGAGCTGTTGACGTGCTGGCTGTCGGTTTTCAAGGTGTGCCGCCGTTGTTTCCCTGGGGACGGTTAAACCCGCTCGTAATGCCAACTCTTCCACGGCTTCAGGGAAAGAGAGTTTATCCAACGCCATCAAAAAGCCGAGGGCGTTGCCGTTGGCACCGCACCCAAAACAGTGATAAAACTGCTTGTCACCACTCACGGTAAACGACGCACTTTTCTCCGTATGGAATGGACAGCGCGCGTAATAGTCCTTACCCTGTTTTTTTAGCTTGACCCGGGCATCCACGACCTCAACGAGATCAGTTTGCGATAATAGTTGATCAATGAACCCACGAGGGATCTGGCCAGCCATGTCACCTCATACTGTTTGCCTACGGTTAGCAGACCATTGGATAACGGCACGCCGCCGATCACAAGCCTTTTACAGGGAGAACTTACCTTGTTTTGTCTGGTCTAGGAGTGCTTGAACCTTAACGCTCTGCGGGATCAGTATAACCGTGTATGGCGGGCATTTTTGCGGGCTAGCTTTTTGATATGCCGTTTGACAGCGGCTGTTTTGGCCCGCTTGCGTTCAGTGGTGGGTTTTTCATAGAATTCTCGGCGCCGTACCTCCGACAGAATCCCAGCCTTTTCACACGAGCGCTTAAAGCGCCGTAAGGCCACGTCGAAGGGTTCATTTTCACGGACTTTAATTACCGGCATGGTTTAACCTCATTTAAGAGCCTAACGCGTTAAATTGCTAACACGCAGTTTGAGTGCTCAATTTAAAGATCTCATTTTAGCGCAGCACTGCTGCGTTTGTAAAGGAACGACCAAAGGCTGGATTCACGCAATAAGCGCAACACGGCGTCCAGTATAAACTTCTATTGGTGTTAAGCCCTTAAGAACTTTTCTTGGAGTCATATTAAGCCGTAATTCCATATCTCTAACGGCCTGTTTATCCAGTGAGCCCATTCGCATTTTTTTAGGCCAGCAGCGGCAGAAAAAGGTTTTTCTTGCGCTCAATACAACCTTGGAGTGATGTATGAAAATGGCGATGGGGTTACAAAAGATAATCTAGCGGCTGCGATGTGGTATGGAAAAGCAGCAGAGCAGGGCTATGCTCCGGCACAAGGCCGCCTCGGATTTATGTATGCTACTGGTCAAGGTACACCAAAGGATTACACTGTAGCTATCGAGTGGCTGCAAAAAGCAGCAGAACAGGGCTACGCGCTAGCGCAGTATAATCTTGGACTTATGTACGACGGTGGCCTAGGGGTGCCAAAAGATTATAAAATGGCTACCCAGTGGTTCCGTCAAGCAGCTGAGCAGGGCCATGCAACAGCACAATGTAATCTCGGGATCATGTATACAACTGGTCAAGGGGTCCCAAAGGATTACACAGTGGCTATCGAGTGGCTGCAAAAAGCAGCACAACAGGACTGCGCGCCAGCGCAGTACAATCTTGGAGTGATGCACGAAGGATGGTCAAGGGGTGCCGAAAGATTATAAAGCGGCTACCCAGTGGTTTCATAAAGCAGCGGAGCAGGGTTATGCTCCGGCACAAGGTCTCCTCGGATTTATGTATACCACTGGTCAAGGTGTACCCAAGGATTACACAGTGGCTATCGAGTGGTTTCAAAAAGCAGCACAACAGGGCGACGCGCCAGCACAAAATAATCTTGGAGCTGTTTACGACGGTGGCCTAGGGGTGCCAAAAGATTATAAACTGGCTACCCAATGGTTTCGTAAAGCAGCGGAGCAGGGCTACGCATCGGCACAATACAATCTCGGGATCATGTATGAAACTGGCCGAGGGGTGTCAAAAAGTGATGCAACAGCAGTCTATTGGTACTTGGAAGCCTCTACTCATGGTGATGAGGGTGCGAAAAAACGCCTGGAGGCGCTGCGTCTATCTAAACGTTGGGATGGTAAAAAACCACTGACAAAACAGGTTGATCTGCCCTTGAATGCGTGCACACCTTGTTTTCAAAGGTAAAGAATGAGGACAGCATGGCAAGCAAGACAACAGTATACGCCTGATCTCGAATGATCTTTTAGTTCACGTAAAACCAAACGATGATCTACAGCGATCTCCTGAGAGAGGTTGTGTTGTGAAAATCCTTTGCGGTCAAGCGCTGCAATCTGCTATCTTTGCCCCCTGAGTACAGAGTCATGGGTGTTCGTTTTGACGCTTTATGACAGGCGCCTATTGCAGAGCGTAAGCACTGCGAAATGCAGTGATCGTTGGCTCACTTCTCAATCAATAGCTTATTGCACTGATTGGGTTCATCCAGCAGTGGCTGGGCTAGACCGTGCTGATTGGCCATCATGAACTGCTCTCTGGAGGATCTGTGGAGGATAGTGCCCTATACCTAGGGGCTAGCGCTGCTGAACAGCACCCAAGCCTGTGCGTGCTCGGCCTTGAGACCTCTTGTGATGATACCGGGATTGCGATCTATGATACCCAGCGTGGCCTACTGAGCAACCTGATAGCTAGCCAAGCAGCCATACATGCTGATTATGGAGGCGTCGTTCCTGAGTTAGCTTCTCGTGATCATAGCCGTCAGGTTCTCCCCTTGATCCAAGCGGCCCTACAAGCAGCGGGCTGCAGCGCTGCTGCTCTCCATGGGATTGCCTATACCGCTGGCCCAGGACTGGCTGGCGCTCTCCTCGTGGGCGCTAGTATTGCAACAGCCTTGGCCTTTGCTTGGCAGCTGCCGCTCCTCTCGATACACCATCTAGAGGGCCATCTACTGGCCCCAATGTTGGAGTCTCCCGCTCCAGAATTTCCCTTTTTAGCCTTGCTGGTCTCCGGGGGGCATACTCAATTGGTACAGGTGACCCAGCTTGGCGTTTATCAACTACTCGGTGAATCACTGGATGATGCCGCGGGAGAGGCCTTCGACAAAACGGCTCAATTACTGGGATTAGGTTATCCGGGTGGAGCGCAACTGGCGCAACTCGCCTTACAAGGGCGGCCCCACCGTTTTCAGTTGCCACGACCGATGACCGACCGTCCGGGACTCGATTTCAGCTTTTCTGGCTTAAAAACTGCCGTAGCGACCACTATCCGCACCGCCGACAACTCACAGCAGACTCGTGCCGATATTGCACAGGCGTTTCAAAGTGCCGTGGTCGAGACCTTAGTGATTAAATGCCGGCGGGCACTAGAGCAGTGTGGACTCAATCGCTTAGTGGTCTCAGGTGGTGTCAGCGCCAATCAAGCCTTACGTGAGCAGCTCGCACACTTAATGCAACAACGTGGCGGCCAGGTTTTTTATCCCCGACTCGATCTGTGTACTGATAATGGCGCCATGATCGCCTACGCGGGTGCCGTACGTTTACGGGCTCAAAAACCTTCACCCGCAGCGATGGGCATCACAATCTATCCGCGCTGGCCATTAGCTGAGCAACATCCACCCGGCTATGAATGACACCCCTTTACCCACTCCGCTCACTACCCCACAATTATTGACTCTCAGCTTATTTGGTCTGATGAGTGGCTTTACCCTGATGCTGACTGGTAGTACCCTCAACTTCTGGTTGTGCCAAGAAGCTGTCAGCTTACCCGTTATCGGGGCCTTCTCCTTGGTACTACTCCCTTATTCAATTAATTTTTTGTACGCTCCCCTTTTTGATACCTGTGCACTGGGCAGGTTGGGTCACCGCTTAGGGCCACGCATGGCTTGGATAGGTTTAACCCAGTTGTTATTAATTACTTCAGTTATGTTACTAAGCCTGTTAACCCCCGCCAGCAATCTACCGCTATTTGCTGGGGTTAGTTTTCTGGTAGCCTGGTTCAGTGCTGCGCAAGATACCATACTAGGAGCATTAAAAACTGAGCTGCTCGACTCATCGGCTCAAGGCCCGGCAGCCGGGATCTATATTTTTGGCTACCGTATCGGGATGGTCTTATCAGGCTCTGGGGCTATTTATCTTTCAAAAACCTTGAGCTGGCACTCGATTTATCAAGGGTGTGCCTGGGTTATCCTGCTGCTGGCTGCCCTTTTTTGGGCAGCACTGGGTTGGTTATCCCCGGCACGGGGATCCAACCAGCGGACCAGCCGGGAACCTAGCCCCCGTATCGCAGAGGCCGATCCCCCCATGACGCTACGACAGCATGTTGATCAGTTTATCCACGCTGTTTTACAACCGGTCGGCTCTACCACCACCATCGGGCTGATCTTGCTATTCTTAGTGCTTTATCGGTTGCCGGATAATTTTATTGGCACGATGATCAACCCTTTTTTACTGACTCACGGCTATGGTGCCTTGGAGATCGCCAGCGTCGGCAAATTTTTTGGGATCAGTGCGGCTATTGTAGGAGGATTCATCGCTAGCTGGATTATGAAAAAAAAGAGTCTGCTGATCTGCTTATTACTGTTTGGGGGGCTCCATGCCTTCGCCCACTGTCTGTTTATTGTTCACATCGTTTATAGTAAACAGCTGCTGCTCCTGTTTATCACTATTGGCTTTGAAAGCCTCACCGGCGGCATGGTGATGGCCGCTTATATTGCTTTTATCGCTTCCCTCTGTAAGGGGCAATTTCGGGCAACGCAATACGCTTTTTTCACGTCGATGATGGGCTTATCTCGGGCGATCTTGCCAGCCCTGTCGGGTTATCTAGTGCAGCAGTTCGGCTGGTCTGCTTTCTTTGCCGGAATGACCCTGCTGACGCTGCCTTCGTTGCTGTTGCTGTGCGCTATCACCGCTACATTACAAAAGAGCAGTGGCCTACAGGAACGGTGATTGCTCGTGTTCATCCGTTCCTGAAAAATTTATCCCCGCACCTGCTAACAGGATTGATCGCCGGCTTCTCATCATCAAAGCCTGCAAACCGTGCCTGATCAATTATAATAACCCACCAAGCCCTATGAACGAGGATAGCCGGTAGACGATGGATAGCATCTTGATTAACCAATTAAAGGTACTGACAACGATTGGCTTCTATCCTTGGGAGCAGGCGATTCGTCAGCCATTGCTGCTGGATCTACAACTGGGGTGTGATCTCCACCAAGCCGCCTTACAAGATGATCTCACCCAGAGTGTCAACTATGATGCCGTGGCAGCTTCTGTGACCAGCTATCTACAACAGAACCGTTTCTTGTTGATTGAGCGGGTGGCTGAAGAGGTAGCTGAACGGCTACTCCAGCAATTTCCTCTAGCCTGGGTGAAGATTACCGTCACTAAACCCCGTGCACTCGCCGATGCCCAAAGTGTGGGGGTGACCATTGAACGGAGCCACACGCCATGCAGTTCGTACTAAGATCATCGGCTAGGGTTAGCTTTTTCAAGGGGAGCGGGCCATGAGTGAACCCTCCCTGCTCACAGCACTGCTATTAGGCGCTATTGAAGGCTTGACCGAATTTTTTCCGATCTCTTCCAGCTGCCATTTGATCTTGGCGGGCCATCTGCTTGGATTTCAGGGCCCTTTAGCCGCCCTCTTTAATGTGGTAGTCCAACTAGGGGCTATCCTCGCCATCACCATCCACTTTTGGCCCCGTATTCTCCAGCTGATACCACGCGACTGGCCAGCGATTATTCCGCGATCAGGGCAGCTGCATGGCTTGCATTTGCTGCTGGGGATCGCTCCCACTGCACTGGTCGGCGGCTGTTTTTACCAGCCGATTAAGCTGCTGTTTACACCAGAAACTGTGCTCTATGGATTGCTGGCGGGCTCACTCCTGCTGATCTCAGCCGAGTGGCTACCGATTAAAAAAAGTATCCAACCGTTATCGATGCTCCGCTATCGACAAGCCTTAGCCATTGGCTGTTTCCAATGCTTGGCTTTATGGCCTGGCTTCTCTCGATCAGGCGCCACCATTGCAGGGGCGATGCTAGTCGGTCTAGAGCGGAGCGTGGCGATTGAGTTCTCTTTCCTACTGGCTGTCCCGATGATGATCGGTGCCAGTGGCCTCGATCTGTTCAAGCAGTGGCCGGGGCTGCAACCTCAGCAGATCCCCCTGTTAGTTGCTGGGTTGTGTAGCGCCTGTCTACTCTCCTGCTTAACCATCCGTCTGGCCTTACGCTTACTACAACGCGTGACGCTGCTGCCCTTTGCTTGGTACCGTTTACTGCTGGCAGCGCTCCTCTATGGCCTGCTCTATTCAGGGCACTAAAAACATCTAGCACAATTTTTTCAGGTACAGGCTGACAGTTTCCTGTGATGACGAATGCCCCATTGATAGCGATTTAAGGCTCATCAGACTCTTTGGCAGCAGCAGCCTCTTCATCGATTTCACCCTCATAAAAACGTTCATCGGCATCTCCCACCACATGTTCCATGGTCATCTTGCGCGTGGTACGATAGGTGATGATCGGACCCGATAAGGCATAGCTGGCAAAGCCTGCCAACAGGACCAGTGGAGGGCTTAATGAGACGATGACAAACAGCATAACTACCAATAACACCATCAAAAAAGAGACATGATGCCGCCACTCTAAATCTTTAAAACTGCGGTAGCGAAAATTGGAGACCATGAATAGGCCCAGTAGCACAGTCACCACCGCGGTCAACACTGAGCAGTGTGTCGGATCAATCTGATAATTCTGGCCAGTCCAGATCATCCCAGCCAGGGTGGCAGCCGCTGCAGGACAGCATAACCCTTGAAAATAGCGTTTATCGTCAGCATCAAGTTGTAGATTAAACCGTGCCAGCCGTAACGCTGTCCCGGCAGCATAGATAAAAGCGACTAACCATCCCAGTTTCCCTAAACCAGAGAGCGTCCATTGATAGGCAACCAATGCCGGCGCAATCCCAAAGGAGACCATATCGGATAAGCTATCATACTGTGCGCCAAAGGCACTCTGGGCATTCATTAAACGGGCCACGCGGCCATCTAAACCATCCCAGACCATGGCAACAAAAATAGCCACAGCAGCAGCCTCAAAGTGTTGGTTCATGGCGGCAATCACCGCATAAAAACCAGAGAACAGACTGGCGGTTGTTAATAAATTAGGCAGCAGGTAAATCCCGCGGCTTCTGACTGGTATGAAGGGCTGCATTGATCGGTTCTCTCTACTTTCTCTACTGTAGGGTTGATGGCACTGACAGCGAACAGGATACCCTAAGCTTGGTGGATCTCAAGCTTGCCTGCTACCTGAGTCAGCAAAATCGGTTGGTCCGGGAGTAACTTGCCGGCCAAGATCTGCTGTGCCAAGGGGTTCTCAACACGCTGTTGCAATAAGCGTTTTAGGGGTCGGGCACCGTACCGAGCATCAAATCCTGCTGAGGCTAAATAGCTGATTAAAGCCTCGCTCGCTTCAATTTGATAGCCCTGAGTCGCCAAGCGTTGACAGAGCCGCTGCATCTGTAGCCGGGCAATCTGCTGCAGGTGTTCAGCCGCCAGCGGGTGAAACACCACTAGTTCATCAATCCGATTGATGAATTCGGGACGGAAATGGCTCGCCACCTCCTCTAACACAGCGCTTTTTATGGCCGAGAGCCGGCTCAGTGAGTCGGCGGTGCCGAGCTGTGCTTGGATCATCTCAGCACCTAAGTTAGAGGTCATTACCACCACGGTATTACGAAAATCGACTGTACGACCTTGTCCATCTGTCAAACGACCATCCTCTAAGATCTGCAGCAGAATATTAAAGACATCACTATGCGCCTTTTCCAATTCATCCAATAGAATGACGGCATAGGGGCGACGGCGGACTGCTTCGGTTAAATAGCCGCCCGCTTCATACCCCACATAGCCGGGTGGGGCCCCTATCAAGCGGGAGACCGAATGTTTCTCCATAAATTCTGACATGTCCAAACGCACCATAGCTTCATCACTATCAAATAGAAAATGAGCCAATCCCTTGCACAGCTCGGTTTTGCCTACACCCGTCGGTCCTAAAAATAGAAAAGAGCCAATCGGGCGATTGGGATCGGAGAGTCCAGCACGACTGCGTCGAATGGCATTGGCGACTGCAGTGACTGCCTCAGCTTGACCAATAATGCGCTGATGCAGTACCTCCTCCATCCGTAGTAGTTTAGCCCGTTCCCCCTCCAGCATGCGGGCTACCGGAATGCCGGTCCAACGGGACAAGACTTCAGCAATTTCCTGCTCAGTTACCCGATTCCGCAGCAGCTGCATCGGCGCCCCCTCTTCTTTAGTGGCCTCCACTAAACGTCTCTCGAGTTCGGGGATCCGTCCATAATGCAACTCCGACATCCGTGCTAAATCACCCGCACGCCGGGCCTGCTCTAAAGCGGTACGCGCCTGCTCTAGCTCCGTTTTAATAGTTTGGGCACCTGATAATCGCGCTTTTTCCGCTGTCCAAATCTCCTCTAGCTCAGAAAATTCACGCTCCTTTTGTTGTAGTGACTCATTGAGCTGCTGTAGTCGTTGACGACTGGCTTCATCCGTTTCCTTAGTCAGTGCTTGCTGCTCTAACTTCAGCTGAATAATCCGCCGCTCCAAGCGATCAAGCGCTTCTGGTTTGGAGTCTATCTGCATACGGATACTGGAGGCGGCTTCATCAATTAAATCGATGGCTTTATCAGGCAATTGACGATCGCTGATATAACGCTGGGAGAGTGACGCGGCCGCTACAATCGCCGGATCGGTGATCTGCACATGATGGTGCAGCTCATAGCGCTCCTTTAAACCGCGTAAAATAGCCACGGTATCTTCCACCGACGGTTGAGCAACGTAAACTTTTTGAAAACGGCGCTCCAGCGCTGGATCTTTTTCAATATATTGACGGTACTCCTGTAAAGTTGTTGCACCGACACAATGCAGCTCACCCCGTGCCAGGGCCGGTTTCAACATATTGCCCGCATCCATAGCCCCTTCAGTTTTACCAGCACCCACCACCGTGTGTAACTCATCAATAAACAGGATCACCCGTCCCGCCTCTTTAGAGAGCTCGCTTAACACCGCTTTTAAGCGCTCCTCAAACTCGCCTCGATACTTGGCACCAGCCACTAAGGCTCCCATATCTAGTGCGAGTACCCGTCGTCCTTTCAGCCCTTCAGGCACTTCGCCATTGATAATCCGTTGGGCTAATCCTTCGGCAATCGCGGTTTTACCAACCCCTGGCTCACCAATCAACACTGGATTATTTTTGGTACGGCGCTGCAAGACCTGAATGGTACGGCGGATCTCCTCATCACGCCCAATCACCGGATCGAGTTTGCCCTGCTCTGCCTGCGCAGTTAAGTCGACGGTATATTTTTGTAGTGCTTGTCGTTGCTCCTCGGCATTGGCCGATTGCACAGGAGCACCTCCACGGATCTGCTCAATAGCGGCGGTGATGGCGGCGCTGGTTGCTCCACTCTTTTTCAGGAGATCTTGCAAGATCCCGCGCTCTTCCATAGCCGCCAAGACTAGTAGCTCAGAAGCTATAAATTGATCACCGCGCTGCTGTGCCAACTTATCACAGAGGTTAAGTAGCCGTATCAGTGCTTGTGAGGGTTGTAAATCACCACCAACCCCCTGCACCTGCGGCAGCTGCTTCACTGCTTGTGCAACGGCCTGTTGCAGGGCCGATGCATCGACCCCGGCGGTCAGCAGGAGGGGATAAACGGTGCCCCCAGGTTGCTTGAGTAGGACTGAGAACAGATGTAATGGTTCAATAAACTGCTGTTCATTGCCTAGTGCTAGCGATTGTGCCTCTGCTAGCGCTGACTGAAATGAGGTGGTCAATCGATCAAAACGCATGCGGCCTCCTGAAAAATCTAAGGGGTATAGGAAAGAAGATGAGGGATAGAGGCGGCATTTGCAAGGGATAAAAGCACTACGGAGTCTTGTCCATGATGGCCGAGGGATCGCCGCTGGCCTTAGGAGCCGCATTGCACGAGACGCCTCCTCTGTCGAGCCCCTCACTGATTTTTTATTAAATTTGTTAAAAAATTAATCTTAAAAATTATTTTTTGTTTTTTTTGTTTAAAAACTTGTTATGGTGGCTACCAGAGATAAAGGAGCCGGTGGTGGGCGGTGCTCCTCATGACTGGTAGCGATTCAAGCACGCTTAGAGAGAGTAGCGTGCTCATTAGAGAGTGTTGTACCCAACAGTATAAGGTTTATCACTGATTTAAACAGAAAAGAGAACCCTATTTGGTTAAATTATCTAGGACCTTGTAAAATGAATAATCAGAGGTATCATCTACTACGTTTTTTTACAAAACTTAAGGGTTTTTTAAACTGGTTTACTGACAAGATAGTACCCAAAATAGCTGATAGCGATCTTACTGATGCAGTATTCCAAAAGCAATCTCAGCAGTGGCTAAGCTCTCTAACACTTGAAGAACAAGCAGCAGGACGTCAAATCATTAGGCGTATCGCTAAGGCTATTAAAAGTCATCCAAAACAGATTGATTTATCAAAATTTTCGGTCTCTAAATTTCCTAAAAAACTTATCGTTCAATGGCTACCACATTTACAATCAGCTAATTTCAGTAACCATAAGCTTCAATCGGTTGGTTTTATCAATCAGTTGACCCATTTGCAGTACTTGCAAATGAACAACTGTCAAATAAAAAAAATAAGTTCTATTAACTTAACCTATTTGAAACATTTAGAATTATCAGACAATCAATTAAGTAATTTTAAGAACTGTCATTTTAAAAAAGTGGCTTGTCTTAGGCTTAATAACAATAAAATAAAAAATCTTAAAATATTCAGTGCTCCCTTTCCAAGTTTGATGAAACTAACCTTATCTAATAACCAGATAAAACAGGATATTGGAATAAATTCACTCCTAGCACACGGTATAAAATTTATTGATTTAACCTTTAATCCAATCAATGAAAAAACCAAAAAACGTTTATTAGCTTACAGTCATTTATGTAAAATAAATTTTTCGGAACCCCAATCTTTTGACTCCTATTATCTCTATCATTTAAAAAATATGAGACACGCCAGTTCAGTCTATCACAATATTAATACCACCGTGGGTCATAGCAGAAAACAGAGTACGCCCTGGGCTAGATCAGAACCCTGTCACTATCTGTTTAAACAATAAAGTATAGAGGTTATTATGCATGAACCTCTGCCATTCTTTATACAAAAATTATAAAACTGCTTACTGAGCTAGATGGAAGAGAATCAGCTCTTTGGTTAGATAATCTAGTCATTTTTATAATGAATCATTCAGGGGTTCACATGCTACCTTTTTTTTCAAAAAATAAGTATTTTTTGAATTGGTTTAGAAATCCAAAAATAGCTTCTAGCGATCTGAATGATACCCTATTTCAAAAAGAGGCTCAGCAGTGGCTAAACCGGCTGAAACCTCAAGAAAAAGCATCAGGATATCAAATACTTCAGTCGATCGCTACAGCCATTGGCAGTCATCCAAAACAGATTGATTTATCAAATTTTACAGTCTCTAAGTTTCCTGAAAAACTAATCATTCAATGGCTTTCTGATTTGGAATCAGCTGATTTTAGCAAAAAAAATATTCAATCCATTGCTTTCATTAATAAGCTGAAAAAATTGAAAAGATTAAAACTCAATGATTGTAAAATAAAAAAAATAAATAATATTAACTTGCCCAATTTAGAGCATTTGTCATTATCATGGAACCAACTAAGTGGTTTTAAAAAATGTGACTTAAAAAAGGTTACTGTTCTTAAGATCAATAACAATAAAATAAAAGAACTTAAAAAATTGTTAACCATCTTCCCAAACATTGAGCGTCTATACTTAGCCAATAATGAAATAGACAAAAAAGCTTAGCCGTGATCGAAACATTGGAACCTAAAAATTTAAAATTTATTGATTTATGCTATAATCCAATATGCGTCGAACTAGAAAAAAACCGACCGCTGACTGTCAATAAACCGTATGCGATAAAATTTTTCAATCACAATCACTATAACGCTAGCTTTTTCAAATATTCTGACCGGATGTTACAGTCCATGGCCTCCTATAATCCTACGGGTCATGCCCCCAGCTCTAGAGCAGTTCGATTACTTTTATTACTAGACACGCTTTGTCGCCCAGTGACTCGCTCAAGTCAGGTTTCCTGATAATCGGTAGACGATTTAAAGCTAATCACGCTTGCCATGCGGCCAGTGACACCATCACGACGATAGGAGAAAAAACGCTCACCTTCGTTAAAGGTGCAGCAGTGGCCACCGGTGATCTGCTGAGTAGGGATCCCCGCCGCCTGTAAACGCTGACGCGCCAGTTGATACAGATCAGCCCAATAGCCCGCGGCTTGATCCACAAAAGCCACCGACGCCTCTGGATGATTGGCCAAAAAGGCAGCACGCACCTGCTCATCCACGGCAAAAGCCTGCGGGCCAATCGCGGGACCTAACCATACCAATAACTGAGTGGTAGCACTCTGAAAATGCTCCAACGTCGCTTCAATAATCCCCGCTGCCAATCCTCGCCAACCCGCATGGACTGCAGCCACCTCATCCCCCGCTTTCGAGCACAGCAATAGTGGCAAACAGTCCGCAGTCAACACACTACAGACACAACCGGGGGTTCGGCTATAGGCGCCATCAGCACGACGATCAGTCAGTGGCTGGCCATCCAGCACCACACAGCGGGTGCCATGCACCTGTGCTAATTCAATCCATTCGCCAGGCAGTTCAATGTGTTGCAGGAGCCTTTGGCGATTCTCCCGCACCGCCGGCGGATCATCACCCACCGCGTGCGATAGATTAAAGCTGCTATAAGGCCCCTGACTCACCCCGCCCTGACGAGTGGTGGTATAGGCCACCAGGTTGGCAGTAGCCGGCCAATCAGGTACTATCAATGGAATCACCATCGCTGTAGCGCCTCGAAATTTTGCGTGTCAGTGCGTAAAACCTGCAGTAGCCTCAACATCTCTGCCGGTAGCGGCAGTTGCCACTGTAAGAGGAGGCCAGTGACAGGATGGGTTAACTGCAACCGAGTGGCGTGCAGCGCTTGCCATTTGAAATCCTGTAAAATTTGCCGTAGATCGTCCGAGGCCCCTTTGGGGAGGCGGGCACGCCCTCCATAGAGGGGATCCCCCACGAGGGGATGATTCAGAGAGGCCATATGCACTCGGATCTGGTGGGTCCGCCCGGTCTCTAGCTGTAGCTGTAGATGGGTATGGGCACGAAAACGCTCGAGGATTCGATAGTGGGTAGTGGCTGGTTTCCCCAAAGGGTGAATCGCCATCTGGGTGCGATGCCGGGGGTGCCGTCCTATCGGTTGTGACACACTGCCCCCCCCGATCAGACTTCCTACTACAATCGATTGATACTCACGCGTCACCGTGCGCGCTTGTAACGCGGCGACTAACTGTGTCTGCGCCACCAATGTTTTGGCAACCACCATCAAGCCACTGGTATCACGATCCAACCGATGAACAATACCCGCCCGTGGCACTAAAGCACACTCTGGAAAATGATAGAGCAAGCGATTTAGCAGCGTCCCTGCCGGGTTACCAGCACCGGGGTGGACCACCAGACCACGCGGTTTGTTGAGCACCACGATATGTTCATCTTGGTCAATAATCTCTAGTGGCAACGTTTCCACTTCCCAACGTCTCTCGGGCGCTACCTGTGCCTGTAGCGTGAGCTGTTCACCCCCCCAGAGCCGCGAGCGGGGTCGTTCAACCACCAGGCCATCTACTAAAAGCTGCCCTTGCAGAATCCACTCTTTAAGACGGGAGCGCGAATAATCGGGAAACAGGGTCGCTGCAATCTGATCTAAGCGCTGCCCAGCGAGGGCTATGGGAACCACGGAGGCCCCTTCTATCGACTGGTTCATGAAGCAGTGTCGCTTAACCTTAGCTTTTATCGGGAAGAGTGTTTAGAATACCAGGACCCATTGTTGATGGTAACCCTAATGACGCTATGCACAGACTAAAAAAATTGCTGGCACTCTGCAGCCTGACGCTATTGCTCAGCGGTTGTGCCTCCTCTTCTAAAGAGCTCCCTGATCAGCCTATTGCTGAGCTATACGCCAGCGCCCAGCAAAAATTACAACAACAGGACTTTCGAGGCGCCATCACGCAGCTAGAGGGCTTAGATAATCGCTATCCTTACGGACCCTACGCCCAGCAAGTCCAACTGGACCTACTCTACGCTTACTACCAAGCTAGGGAATGGGCTCTGGCACAAACCATGAGCGAACGCTTTATGCGTTTAAATAGCACCCATCCTCAGATGGATTATGTCCTTTACATGCGCGGCCTGGTAGGCTTAGCGCTAGATGATAACCTACTGCAGCGTTTGTGTCGTATTGATCGCGCGGATCGTGATAATAGCAATACACAGCAAGCGTTCGAGGATTTTAAAACGCTAGTCATCCAATATCCCAGAAGCCCTTATGCCGCCGCCGCCTGGCAGCGTTTAACCGCTTTAAAGCAGACGCTGGCACGTCATGAGTTGGCCGTGGCGACCTATTACCATCAACGAGAGGCCCCAGTGGCAGTCGCTAATCGGGTGGTACAAATGTTACAAGAGTTTCCAGACACCGTCGCTACCCGTCAAGCGCTGCCGCTGTTGCAGCAGGCTTACCAACAACTTCAACGACCGGTGGCAGCCGCTCAGATTGAGCGACTGATTCGAGCTAATGCTGCTTCCAACCAAGCAGTGCGGTGATACTTGAACCACAACGTTATCACTGATGAACCGGTAGCCCTACCAGGAGACACCAGCTCATTAGGGCTACTGCGTCAACAGATCACCACGGTCGATCAACAGCTGTTGATATTACTAGCGGAGCGCCAGCGCCTGGTCCTACAGGTTGGACAGTGCAAGTTGCAACAGCAGCTGCCGTTCTATGATCCCCAAAGAGAGCAACAGCTGCTACAAATTTTGCTGGCCTCCGGGCAGCAGCAACAGCTGGCCACAGAGTATATTACTCAGGTATTCCAAGTTATCTTTCGGCACGCACTCGTGCTGCAACAGCAGTTATCGATTGAGCCCACTCTGGTGGACGACAATCAAGCCACCCGTGGCTTTCATGATCATAACCGGTGCAGCCCCCTGTCTTCGACTAAGCGCCCTGGTTAGGTGGAAAGGCTTAAGCATACCGTTACATTGGGGTTCGCTCGGTGACTCTCCTCGGCATTCTCGCTCGCATCATCTGCCCTTCCTGGTTTATACTAGCGGCAATGGCGTGAGAGACCGGTGGTTGACCGCTGATTAAGCCTGATCGCCTTATCTCACGGAGCAAGACAAACCATAGTTATAAACATAAACGTTCGTCCGATGCGGTGACTTGGTAGGTCCATCCATAGTGTGGCTGTTGCCTAACCTATATCGTGGACAATCGGCTGATCAACAGGCCGTCACAACATGGCTTATCTAACGGACGGACGAGTCTCTCATGATCTGTTGGTTGAGTTCGATTGGAGTTCGCTGTGTCACTTCCGCTTTGGCAACACTGTCTTACCCGACTGCAAGAAGAGCTGCCAACTACTGAATTTAGTATGTGGATCCGGCCCTTACAGGCGGGGCTTCAAGATAATACGTTAGTATTGTATGCGCCCAATCGATTCGTTTTGGATTGGGTTCGAGAAAAATATTTAAATAACATTAACCGTCTCCTCGACGACTTTTGTGGCGACCAAAAGCTTCAATTGCACTTTGCAATCGGACATAACTCACCGCAACCTGCCGCTAAAAGCGTTGCCCATCCAGTGGAGCCCGTGGCCTCCCCGTTACGCAGCGCTAAAACAGTACAACCCGGACAGCTATACCGTTCTAATGTGAATACTAAACACACCTTCGACAATTTTGTTGAAGGAAAATCCAACCAACTAGCACGGGCGGCTGCACGCCAGGTGGCCGATAATCCTGGGGGAGCCTACAATCCGCTGTTTTTGTATGGCGGCACGGGTTTGGGGAAAACGCACCTGCTGCACGCGGTAGCCAACGGTATCAGTTCCCGTAAAATCCAGGCTAAGGTGGTCTATATGCATTCGGAACGCTTTGTCCAAGATATGGTGAAGGCGCTGCAGAATAATGCCATTGAAGAGTTCAAGCGTTATTACCGTAGCGTCGATGCCCTGCTCATTGATGATATTCAATTTTTTGCAAATAAAGAGCGCTCACAAGAGGAGTTTTTTCATACCTTTAATGCGCTATTAGAAGGTAATCAACAGATCATCCTGACCTCTGATCGCTATCCTAAAGAGATTAAAGGAGTAGAAGATCGCTTGAAATCACGCTTTGGCTGGGGCTTAACGGTGGCCATTGAGCCACCAGAGCTGGAAACCCGGGTGGCTATTTTGATGCGTAAAGCGGATGAAAATGGGTTCTACCTCCCCGATGAGGTAGCCTTTTTTATCGCAAAACGACTACGATCTAATGTGCGCGAATTGGAAGGGGCGCTCAATCGCGTGATTGCCAATGCTAACTTCACCGGCCGGCCGATTACTATCGATTTTGTCAGAGAAGCCCTGCGTGATCTCTTAGCACTACAAGATAAACTGGTGACCATCGATAATATTCAAAAAACCGTTGCAGAATACTATAAAGTTAAAATGGCTGATCTGCTCTCTAAGCGTCGTTCCCGCTCGGTGGCACGGCCTCGGCAGATGGCCATGGCACTCGCCAAAGAGCTGACCAACCATAGCCTGCCTGAAATCGGTGATGCCTTCGGTGGGCGTGACCACACTACGGTGCTGCATGCCTGTCGGAAAATTGAGCAGCTGCGTGAAGATACCCATGATATTAAAGAGGATTATTCTAATTTAATCCGCACATTGTCCTCCTAATCACCGGTTCCTGGCGCTCTCTATGAAATTTACTCTGATCCGTGAAACCCTCCTCAAACCACTACAGCAAGTCACCAGTGCCCTCAGTAGCCGACCGCTACAACCGATTTTGCATCACCTATTGCTACAGATCAACGAGGCCGTTTTGTCACTAACCGGCACTGATCTTGAAGTTGAGATGGTCGCCCAACTCCCGCTAACGGGCGACTACCAGAGTGGCAGCATTACCGTCCCAGCCCGTAAATTTTTAGAGATCTGTCGAGGACTACCTGAGGCCGCAAGCTTAACCGTGACCCTGGTTAAAAACCAAGTGATTCTACAATCAGGACGCAGCCGTTTCGTACTCTCTACCCTCCCGGCTGATCACTTTCCTAACCTCGAGAGTTGGCACGGTCAAGTGACCTTCTCACTGCCACAGGCCACCTTAAAACGACTCATCGACCGTACACAATTCTCCATGGCCCATCAAGATGTACGCTATCACTTGAATGGCATGCTGTTTGAGACAGCACCGCAACTGCTACGAACGGTAGCCACTGATGGCCATCGCCTGGCAATCTGTAACCACGTCCTCTCAGAGAGTGTGCCAGTACAAGCGGCTATTGTGCCTCGTAAGGGTGTACTAGAGTTGTCCAGGTTGCTCGATGGTGGCGAGGCCCCTGTACAGCTCCAGTTTGGACGGAATAATCTCCGTGCTACCCTGAATAACACCATTTTTACCGCCAAACTGCTGGATGGCCGCTTCCCGAACTACCGTTTGGTACTGCCTCAACAGGCTGATAAAATCCTCGAGGCCGATGGCCATGAACTGCGTCAAGCTTTAATTCGTGCCGCTATTTTATCGAATGAGAAGGGCCGGGGCGTACGGCTGTTCCTAACTGCAGGAGAGCTTAAGATCACGGCGAATAATCCTGAACAGGAAGAGGCTGAAGAGCTGCTAGCGGTTGATTACCAACAAGCGCCTCTAGAGATTGGGATTAATGTCAGTTACCTATTAGATATCCTTAATGCACTAAAATGCGAGCGGGTACGTTTGTGCTTAACCGATGGGGTCTCTGGCATTGCCATTGAAGATTGCGCCCATCAAGAGGCCTCCTATGTGGTGATGCCACTGCGTCTCTAATGGCTCTGAACCGCTTGCTAATCACGCATTGTCGTAACATTGCTTCGGCTGATTTAAGCTTAAGCCCTCGTTTCAATGGACTATTGGGTGCTAATGGAAGCGGTAAAACCAGCATACTCGAAGCCATTTATATGCTGGGACATGGACGAAGTTTTCGCCAACCATTGGCCGCTCAGGTGATACACTATGGAGAATCCGCTCTAGTCATCCATGGGGCGCTTCAGCAGGCCACCAAGCTTCGACAGATTGGGATCCGGAAAACACGTCAAGGCACTACACAAGTTCGTATTGAGGGAGTTGATGGCCATAAGATCGCTGAACTAGCGCAACTATTGCCAATCCAACTGTTAACGCCAGAGAGTCTCTTACTGCTGAACGGCGCCCCTAAATTCCGCTGTGCTTTTATAGATTGGGGCTGTTTTCATCAGCAACCCGCTTTTTTAACCGTTTGGAATCAGGTACGACGATTATTGCAACAGCGTAATGCCCTACTCAAGGATGCCCGCCATTACTCAGCCCTGCAAGGGTGGGATCAAGCCTTAGTCCCCTTGTCAGAGCAGCTCAGCCACTGGCGTGCCGAGTACTGTGCTGGATTACTCAACCACCTGACGGCAACCTGGACACAATTACTACCTGAGTACCAATTTACCTGCAATTTTCAGCGCGGCTGGGATCCACAGCGGGACTACCAGCCACTATTAGCTCAACAGTTCCCACGGGATCGTGCTGCCACCTACACCCTGCTAGGGCCTCATCGGGCTGATCTCCACATCCGTACCAATGGCCAGCCAGCGGCAACCTGCTTATCCCGTGGAGAGTTAAAGCTGCTGCTCTACGGGCTACGCTTAGCCCAGGGAGCCTTTTTTAACCAACACACCGGCCGTGACTGTACCTACTTATTAGACGATTTTCCCGCCGAATTAGATCATCGTCGACGTCAGTTACTCATTCATTGTCTTAAACAAATCGACTGCCAGCTCTTTGCCAGTGCACTTGATCAGCAACAGATCGCTGATTTAATAGATGAAAAAGGCAAACTGTTCTCGATAGAACATGGCACAATAAACACATCAGACTAGTAATAAGGGAATTTCATGCCCACGACTTATGACTCCTCCAGTATTAAAGTACTTAAAGGGCTAGATGCCGTCCGTAAACGTCCAGGAATGTATATTGGAGATACTGATGATGGCTCCGGCCTACACCATATGGTGTTTGAAGTCGTGGACAATGCCATTGACGAAGCCCTGGCTGGTTATTGCAAAAATATTACCATCCTCCTGCATCAAGACTACTCGGTCAGTGTGCAAGACGACGGCCGTGGGATCCCAGTGGATATACACGCCGGTGAGGGGTTTTCAGCCGCACAAGTGATTATGACCGTACTGCATGCCGGTGGCAAATTCGATGACAATGCCTATAAAGTCTCCGGCGGTCTGCATGGGGTAGGGGTTTCAGTCGTCAATGCCCTCTCTGATCGCTTGCTCTTAACCATCAGCCGCAATGGTAAAAAGTATGAGCAAATCTACCACTTAGGGGAACCGCAAGCCCCCCTGAAAGTCATTGGAGATGCTGAAACCACCGGAACCCATATCCGCTTTTGGCCCAGTCTGACCATTTTTAGTCATGTAGAATTTGACTATGAGATCTTGGCTAAGCGGCTGCGGGAACTCTCCTTCCTCAACGCTGGCATCGCCATTACCCTCGTAGATGAGCGCTCTGATCAACAGGATCAGTTCAAGCATGAAGGGGGCGTTAAGTCCTTTATCAACTACCTGAATCAACACAAAAAAGTGATCCACCCCACGGTATTTTATTGCCGGGGTGAGAAAGAGGGCGTTGAGATCGAAGTGGCTCTTCAATGGAACGAGGGCTTCCAAGAAAATGTCTACTGTTTTACCAACAATATTCCTCAGCGGGATGGCGGCAGCCATTTAGCCGGATTTCGGGGGGCCATGACCCGGACGCTCAATCACTATATGGAACACGAAGGGTTCCTTAAAAAAGCCAAGATACAGGCGATTGGCGATGATGCCCGCGAAGGGTTAACCGCTATCGTTTCCGTTAAAGTGCCTGATCCGAAATTCTCTTCACAAACTAAAGAGAAGCTAATCTCCTCTGAGGTCAAGCCTCTCGTGGAATCGATAGTCTCCGAAAAATTGACCGAATTTTTACTAGAATACCCACAGGATGCCAAAATAGTTGTCAATAAAATCATCGATGCCGCCCGCGCCCGGGAGGCTGCCCGTAAGGCCCGTGAATTAACGCGGCGCAAAGGAGCGCTCGATCTTGCCGGACTGCCCGGTAAGCTGGCTGACTGCCAAGAGCGGGATCCCGCACTGTCTGAGCTCTATATTGTGGAAGGGGACTCCGCCGGCGGCTCGGCTAAACAGGGGCGCTCCCGTAAAAATCAAGCGATCCTGCCCTTAAAAGGTAAAATCCTCAATATTGAGAAAGCGCGGTTTGATAAAATGCTCTCCTCTCAAGAGGTGGTCACGCTCATTACCGCTTTGGGCTGTGGTATAGGTCGTGATGAGTATAATCCTGATAAACTGCGCTACCACAGTATCATCATTATGACGGATGCTGATATTGATGGTTCCCATATCCGTACCCTACTGCTGACCTTCTTCTACCGCCAGATGCCGGAACTCATTGAACGTGGCCATCTCTATATCGCGCAACCGCCACTCTACAAAGTTAAAAAAGGCAAACAAGAGCACTATATCAAAGATGATGATGCCTTAAGGCAGTATCAAATTGGCCTAGCGCTGGAAGGCGCTAACCTATTTATCCATGCCGAAGCGCCTCCCATCCATGGCGTGGCTCTAGAGAAGTTGGTGCAGGAACACTACCGCCTACAACGCTTTATTGACCGTTGGGAACGCCTGTACCCACGCGCGTTACTCAATCAGTTGATCTATCAACCGCGTCTGACCGATGGCCATTTAACCGATAGCGCTCGCCTCACCGAGTGGTGTCACACGCTGACCACCGCATTAAACACGCAAGAACAACAGGGTAGCCACTACCGCTTTACCCTACAGGAGACCCCAGAACAGCCACTGATTGAGCCAATCATTCACATTAAAACCCATGGGATTGAACGCCCCTATCGACTAGATGTGACTTTTGTTCACAGTGATGAGTACCGCAAGCTGGCAGAGTATAGCCAGCAATTCTCCACCCTGCTTGAAGCTGAAGCTTGCATCAGCCGAGGGGAACGCCGGCTACCAATCAGTCGTTTTGAACAGGCAGTTGCCTGGCTGATCCAAGAGGCTAGTCGGGGTCTTGCAGTGCAACGCTACAAAGGATTGGGCGAGATGAATGCCGAACAACTGTGGGAGACCACCATGGATCCGCAGAATCGGCGGATGCTACAGGTCTCGATTCACGATGCCATCACAGCTGATCAACTGTTTAGTACCCTCATGGGTGATGATGTCGAACCCCGTCGTGCCTTTATTGAAAAGAATGCCTTGAGTGTCGCTAACCTTGATATCTAACGTTTGTCGTGTCAGGCGACGCCGGAGGAAATGAATGAGCTTTGCGGAAGTTCTCAGGGATAGGAATTCAAAGAAAATCAAGCAGCCTATATCGTTTGGCTTCGATGTGTCCATCCATTCGGGGGAAGATCAACCTATGTTCACTATCCGGTAGTGGCAAAACCTTTTGTTGAGATGCCTGTGGCCTTGAAGCAGGCTTCAAAGATTTCTCCTATTTTAAAAACAGATGGTGAGCAATCGTCTGGAGGTGATCATCCTGATAAGGCCAAGACTTCTCCTTTTTTGTGAGAGTTGAGAAAATTCTTAAAATGTTTTAATATACGTTATACGTATAACGTATAAATGGGTATAATATGCACAAGAGAATGACAATCACACTGGATGAAGTGGTGTATGAAGGACTATATCGGACGGTTGGTAAGAGGCGAATGAGCCAATTCATTGAGGATTTAGTGAGGCCGCATGTGGTGGATACCTCGCTTGAGGAGGCTTATCAAGCGATGGCTGCCGATAAAGTGCGCGAAACTGAAGCAATGAAGTGGTGCAACGCTCTTTCCGGAGACCTGGCTGATGCAACGCGGTGAAGTATGGTGGGTTGAATTTGATCCAACTATTGGGAGTGAGATTTGCAAGAGGCGTCCTGCCGTGATTGTGAGCAATGATGCTGCTAACCGGAATCTAGCGCGTGTAGTCGTCGTGCCGGTGACTGGCAATACAGGGAGAGAGTATCCAGGTGAAGCTATTGTGACGGTAGGCGGGCAGAGTAGCAAAGCGATGGCCGATCAAATCATGGCGGCTGATAAGTTGCGACTCAAAAAACAGCTTGGAAAACTATCTAAATCCGACATGCTGGCGGTTGAGGATGCGATCAAGGTTCATTTGGCGTTACCACGGTAGGCCCAGTAGGGCGAAACCACGACCTGAGGACATTTCGCCGCCACTGAGTATCTCTAAGCCTCTGAGTGATGGTTTTCCCTATTCTTGAAAACGGTGTTTTATAGGGAGATTGGTTTGCTGTTATGGAGCTATAGCGCCTTTAGAGCTCTGTTAGTAGCCTGGGAGCAGGCCCAACGCTACCTAGGCCCATCCAAGTTCACCGTGTGTGCTTTTAGGGCGCAGTTTCCTGAATGGTTGCCGCTCTAGATATAGCTGAACCTATGAATTTTGATTGCGAAAGATCTTCTGTTGAAGCAGTGGTTCCTAAGGTTAATAGGGGTATCAGCACGCTTAGTGCTGCTCCTATTTAAATTATTCTGCTCTACCTGGTTCCCTCAGGCGTCTGGGGTAACATACTTGATACAAATCTTATTGTGGTTTTCCAGATAATTTTCCTCTTCCACCTATGTTTAGGTTAACAACTGGTTAATTTTTTATGAATAGAGTCAATGAATAACTTTTAAATGCTATTCAGAACGGCCCTATAGAGATTGTCGGTCGCTTAATAGAGCTACTCTCCCCCTAAGCTCGGATAGCTAAGAGCGCTTCTTGATGAATGATCCTTGGCTGGGCATATTTCTGCGGATTGAATCAGAGATATTTCAACTTTTTCGGCGTCTGTGCTATAGTTTGTCACACTTTATGTCACTGTGTAGTGCTGAAAGTCCTCAAGCATTTGAAAAAAGTGCTATCTGATTCGTGGACGGAATTTGGTAGACTTTAGCACTCGACACTGACTCCAGTGTGACTCGCCTCACACTAACGTTGGCCTTAGCGCGCCGTGCCATGCTAATAACCATTACTGATAAACCGCTAAAAACATCACCACTCTAGCACCTATCTTTGCAGGATAGGCTAGAGCGCCTAGGGATACTATGAAATCATCGACTCGTTTACCCTCATTACCACAACTTTTTACCGCCTTGAGCCTATTTATTTTTTTAACGTTCTCATTTAATACCTGGTTAGATCTCCCGGTACAACTGGCCCTATTTATGGGCTGGTTCATTATGTTACTGCTCGGCCGTTGGCTAGGCCATGATTATGCCAGCCTAGAAGCTGCAGCCATTCGCAGTATTAGCAATGGTTTGGGGGCTGTATTAATTTTAATTGCGGTCGGTGCTTTAGTCGGCAGTTGGCTAGCTGGCGGTATTGTTCCAGCGATTATTTATTATGGCTTAAAGCTGATTCATCCCTCATTTTTCCTGGTGATTACTTTAGTGATCTGCTCCCTAACCTCGCTGGCCACCGGAACCTCTTGGGGCGCTGCCGCGACGACTGGCATTGCTATGATGAGCATTGGGTGCAGCCTATCGATCCCCTTGCCATTAGTGGCTGGAGCAGTGCTCTCCGGCGTCTATTTTGGAGACAAGCTATCCCCGCTCTCCGATTCAGTGATCCTGGCCGCAACGATGTCCGAAGTGGAGGTGGTCAAGCACATTAGAAATATGTTGCCAATCTCCTTAATCAGTTATGTCATCACGGCCCTACTCTTCACCGTAGTTGGCTACCGTTATGGCGGTGAAGTTGATCTGGCACAGGTCAACCAGGTGACCCAAACCCTGGCTGCGCTGTTTCATATTACACCGTTAGCGTTTCTCCCCGTGGCTATCGTGCTACTACTATTAATGAAGCAGCAACCCGCTTTTTTGGTGATCAGCCTGGGAGCTCTATTAGGCTTAGTTTGGGCCGTTCTGGTGCAACACTCCCCCCTCAAAGGGGCGCTACACTCCCTCTATCATCCGCGGACCATCCACACCGACCTCTTATTGATTAATAAACTATTAAACCAAGGCGGCATCGAATCGATGTTGAATTCCATTATCGTGATTATTTTTGGACTGGGCTTGGGGGGCCTGCTAGAAAAAATTGGCGCGCTCACAGTGATTTCACGCCTCATTGAACGCCGAGTGACCCATCCTGGGAATCTATCACTGATCACCTTGCTGGTGGCTTTTTTCTGGAATCTGTTTGGCAGTGCTATGTATGTCTCCTTGATCTTAACACCCGGCATTATGAAGAAACACTATGACCGATTAAACATTGCCCGTGAGGATCTCTCACGCAATGCTGAGTTCGGTGGCACCCTGACCTGTGGCATGGTGCCTTGGAGCGATAACGGTATTTTTATGAGCCAAATACTCGGGGTCTCCACCCTAGCCTATCTGCCTTATATGTGGCTTAGTTTCTCCTGTATTGCAGTGACGTTAATCACTGCTTATAGCGGTAAATTTGTACACTCGACCCAGCAAACTACGCGGTTAGAACAGCCGCTAAAAGGTGCAGAATGCACTGAATTAAGCTAATAGGCGGGTGGGATTGCACAGCGCAGAGGTGAAAGCACTGCTGCATGATTGAACAGCCTAGCCCTTCGCTAACAGAGCTTGTCGGCGAAGGGCTGAGTTGAATCACCTGCATTAGGTTATTCAGCAAATCCTTTACAACTTACCCGCATGCTGGCTTAAGTAATCGGCCACCCCTTGAGTGCTGGCTTGCATGCCTGGTTGTCCCGATTGCCATTGTGCCGGGCAGACCTCACCATGCTTCTGGTGAAATTGCAGGGCATCCACCATCCGTAGCATCTCATCCACATTACGGCCTAGTGGCAGATCATTGACCACCATATGGCGCACAATACTGTGTTGATCAATCAAAAAGGAGGCGCGTAAAGCCACCCCGGCTTGAGGATGCTCGACGCCGAACGCTTGGCAAATAGCATGTTTAATATCGGCTACCAAGGGGTAGCGGACTGGACCTATCCCCCCTTGCTGAATCGCAGTGTTCCGCCAAGCACTATGCGTAAATTGTGAATCGATGGAGATCCCAATGATCTCTACCCCTTTACTCTGGAACTCCGGGTAGCGGTGATCAAAGGCGATCAGCTCTGAAGGACAGACAAAGGTGAAATCCAACGGGTAAAAGAACAGGACTGCCATTTTGCCGCTAATGTGCTGTTTTAAATTAAAATGCTCTTGAATAGTCCCCTCTCCCAGCACTGCAGCCGCTGTGAAATCAGGAACCGGACGCCCCACTAATACCATAACGTGACCTCATTGATTCAACAAAAAACTAACCCTCCACCGCAATGCAGCGGCGACTACTAGCAGTGTAATCAACTCACGTCCACGATGGCAATGCTTCTGACTGTTGAATACCAATCGCTCTAAAAATACCCTACTCTTAAGACAGGGTGTCTCATTCATGATCGATAGAATAGAGCAGAACAAACCGCAGCAGCCATCGATGACCAAAATAGGTCTGTACCGGGGTGGGGTGGGGTGGGGTGGGGTGGGAGATCTCACGGAAGCAGTGTGGATCGCCAGATCTCTGCACCGTTCTGCGAGCGGCTGGTCAGGAAGGACCACCGCTCGACTAACCTATCAGGAATGTTCGATTAGGGAGAGCTCTGTCGAGTGTGGATTTAGATCATAATTTTTAACTGTTTTATTGAGATTCAAACAAGTTCGTGTTCCCCATACTAAGCCACCCACGAGGCCCACAGCGGCTACTCCTACAGCGGCCATCGTTAACAAGCCCATGTTTTCAGAATTATCAGGATTAAACGCTGCTAGACTAGTAACCGTCTGGTTTACCAGAGAGGCATTACTTATTTGAAAAGTACTCTCTACGGTATTTATAATTCCTGTTGTTGCCGCGGTGACCGCAACTGCTGCTGATGTTAATAAAGGTGTTTTTGATGTTATATTTTTCAGGGTTTCTCTATACTTTACAGCATGATTTTCTATCTCCTGTATCTTAATCATTCTAAGATTTTTATTATTACAAATGGAAATATTATCAGGAGTTTTATTAAACCTTTCTGTGTGATACGGTTCATCATCAAATAAAGAAGAATCAATAACATTTAAAAAATCATAAGATTCTGCGTCACAGGCTATATCAATAGCATCTTTTTTTTTGCTATTAATTAATGAAATATTGGCTGCTCCTTTATCTATTAGATCTGTAGCAACATTAGCATGATTATTAAGCGCAGCCCCCATTAATGCCGTGTTATTCCCAGGGCTCAAACCATTAACATCTTCACCTTCTTTTAATAGTTTATTGACTTCATGAAGTTTTCCTTTTAAAGCAGCCTTTCTCAAGGGTAAATCTTCATTTTTTTCAAGGTTTTTTTGTATCTGCATTAGGGTTCTGTCCTTTTTAAAAAAATTAAATTAAAAATAGTTATAAAAAATTTTATTGACTAGGTTGACTGTTTTATCATGATATTGATTCAGCAACCTATCCTGTACTCTCAATAATCGTCTTAAAAAATATTAAGACCACTAATCAGTGAGTGCCTTGATGCGATTAAAGCATTGTTATCATCTGGATGGATAGGAATATCAATCCAATCATATTGTTTATAGATAGAACGCTATCTTTATAAAAGATTTTCTTTAAGGAACCCCTCTCTTGACTGTTACTGTTTACTGAACAGATTGAAATAGCAACTGCCTGACTGTTCGATATTACAGTGCAGTGCTTTGATAGACTGAGAAAGCCCTGCCAGCTGATAGCGGCTAACCCCTTAATTATTGTTATTAAAAGACCATATTTTGTCTCTTATAATCAATTTTAACTACTATTTAACACTAAAATACACGACAAAAGAAACAAAATAAACTATTTTTTGACAACTATCTTTGCAATTGTGCTGCTATGGAATAAATGCACTGATTTTTCAGGGTGTTAAGGGCACATCGACGAGCAATAAAAAGGTATCTTTTGAGTGAGAGTCTGTGCTCCTGCTCTTTTTAGGGAACAGAGGCACGGTTTACTCGGTCATCCTCAGCCGATTGCATGGATAGTTCATGGAAAAGCCAACAGGCTGTCAGGAGGCCTGATGGTGGATAGCCTCGTTAATTTGCTGATGACGCTCCTGTAGTGACACCACTTGAGAGATCGGATCAGTCTGCATGGCCTGTACCGTAGCAAAAGCGCCGTTCAGAGTCGTGTCATAGGGCACTTTGTACTGCACCGCCGTTTTACGGATTAATTTGGAGTCGCTGATGGCTTGGCGGCCAGCCGTCGTATTAACAATGTAGGTGTACTCGCCATTTTTAATTCTGTCCTGGAGATGCGGACGCCCTTCATGCACTTTGTTGACGAGCCGTGGATTAATCTCGGCTTCGCCCAAGACTACCGCGGTACCATGAGTTGCATCGAGTTGGAAGCCCAGCTGTAGCAACTGGGTGGCCAACTCCACTACGCGTCGTTTATCCAGTTCATGAACGGACAGCAGCGCCCGACCAATCTTTGGCATCTGATAGCTGGCGCTGAACATCCCCTTAGCAAAGGCCAAGGCAAAGGTCGAGCCCATCCCCATCACCTCACCGGTCGAACGCATCTCCGGCCCTAAAATAGGATCGACCCCTAAAAACTTGTTAAAAGGGAACACCACCTGTTTGACGGCATAATAGGGCGGGGTGATGGCTGCCGTCAGCTGCTGCTGGGCCAGGGTTTGCCCGACCATTACCCGCGCTGCTACCTTGGCTAAAGGGATCCCGGTCGCTTTCGATAAGAAAGGAACTGTTCTGGCCGCCCGGGGGTTGACCTCAATTAAATAGATCTGTTCGCCTTGCACGGCAAACTGCACATTCATTAAGCCATGAACGGGTAGCGCTAACGCCAGTTGCTCTACCTGTCGCCGCAGCTGCTGCTGGACCAAAGCACTCAAACTATAAGGAGGCAGTGAGCAGGCTGAATCCCCCGAGTGGACACCAGCCTGTTCGATGTGTTCTAAAATACCGCCAATCAGCACCTGCTGACCATCACCAATGGCATCCACATCGACTTCGATAGCCTCTTCAAGAAAGCGATCGAGCAGTACGGGGGCATCATTCGAAACGGTCACGGCCTGGTGGAAATAGCGCGTTAAATCTACTTCATCGTACACAATTTCCATCGCCCGCCCCCCTAAGACATAGGAGGGACGTACCACCAAAGGATAACCAATCACCTGAGCCTGCTCAATCGCTTGGGTTAACGTACTCACCGAGGCATTGGCCGGCTGCTGCAAACCCAGCTGTGTGATCAACTGCTGGAACCGTTGTCGATCTTCGGCACAATCAATGGCGTCAGGAGAGGTCCCCAAAATCGGCACGCCGGCCGCTTGAAGATCACGGGCCAACTTCAAGGGTGTCTGACCACCATATTGCACGATGACCCCTTTGGGTTGCTCAATACGCACAATCTCTAAGACATCTTCTAAAGTGATCGGCTCAAAATAGAGGCGATCAGAGATATCATAGTCGGTCGAGACTGTCTCGGGGTTACAGTTCACCATAATAGTCTCATAACCCGCTTCACGAAGCGCTAAGGCGGCATGGACACAGCAGTAGTCAAACTCAATCCCTTGGCCAATGCGGTTGGGCCCGCCACCGATAATCATCACTTTGTCACGCTGGGTCGGCTGCGCTTCGCACACCTGATCATAGCAAGCATAGAGATAGGCGGTGTCTGAAGCAAATTCGGCCGCACAGCTGTCCACCCGCTTATAGACGGGGAAAATAGTCAATAGCCAACGCCGTTGACGGATCTGCTGCTCACTGACCCCCACCAATTGGGCTAAACGGGCATCAGCAAAGCCCTGACGCTTCAGGTGCCGCAAGAACTTGCTCTCTAAACCCGCAAATCCCCCCTCGGCCACCTGTTGCTCTAATTGAACTAAGGCTTCAATATGAGCTAAAAACCAGCGATCAATTGCGGTTAAATGATAGACCGCTTCAAGGGAGAGGCCAGCACGAAAAGCATCAGCAAGATACCAAAGACGCTCTGCCCCCGCTTCTTTAAGCTCATAACGAATCCTGGCTAAGGCCTCTTCCGCTGCTAAATCCACTTTTGGATTGAATCCAGTGGCCCCAACCTCTAAGCCACGCATGGCTTTCTGCAGTGACTCAGGAAAACTACGACCGATAGCCATCACCTCCCCGACGGATTTCATCTGGGTGGTTAAACGGTCATTAGCCCCGGCAAATTTCTCAAAATTAAAGCGCGGAATTTTGGTGACGACATAATCCAGCGTCGGCTCAAAAGCAGCAGGCATTCGGCCACCGCTGATATCATTGCTCAGTTCATCTAAGGTATAACCCACCGCTAACTTAGCAGCGACTTTGGCGATAGGAAAACCGGTAGCCTTAGAGGCCAAGGCCGATGAACGTGACACCCGAGGATTCATCTCGATCACCACCAAGTCGCCCTGCTGTGGATCCACGGCAAACTGCACATTGGCCCCCCCAGTCTCTACCCCGATTTCACGCACTACCGCAATAGCGGCGTTACGCATCAGCTGATACTCTTTATCACTCAAGGTCTGCGCCGGGGCTACTGTGATCGAGTCTCCCGTGTGGATCCCCATGGGATCGAAGTTCTCAATACTACAGACAATAATGCAGTTATCTTGCTGATCACGGACCACTTCCATCTCATACTCTTTCCAACCGATCAGCGAAGCATCGATGAGCAACTCATGAGTAGGCGATAGTGCTAATCCGTGCAAGCAGATGGCTTCAAACTCCTCCCGGTTATAAGCAATCCCACCACCACTGCCCCCCATGGTAAAAGAGGGACGAATGATACAGGGGAAACCCAGCCCCTTTATCTCTTCACTAGCCACTCCCGCAAGCGCTTCCTGGCCCTCTAAAACTGCAAACGCCTCCTTCAGTGATTTAGCCATGCCAGAACGCGGTGTTTTAAGGCCAATCCGCTGCATAGCTTGCCTAAATTGCTGGCGATCTTCCGCTTTATCAATGGCCTCTACCGTAGCCCCTAAGAGTTCTACCTGAAACTGCTCTAAGATCCCATGATGAGCCAAATCCAGCGCACAGTTCAAAGCAGTTTGCCCCCCCATCGTCGGCAGCAGAGCCTGGGGGCGCTCTTTTTCAATGATTTTTTGCACCGTCTGCCAATGGATGGGCTCAATATAGGTGACATCGGCCATATCAGGATCGGTCATGATGGTGGCTGGGTTAGAGTTCACTAAGATGACCCGATAGCCCTCCTCACGAAGGGCCTTGCAGGCTTGTGCTCCTGCATAATCAAACTCACAGGCCTGTCCAATGATGATAGGACCCGCCCCTAGCAGTAAAATAGTTTGGATATCGCTACGTTTTGGCATCCGCTAATAGTTCCTAGATCTGAGGGCTAATGGGTGACTTCACAGGGTGGATAACGTAGGGAGAAGCAGAAAAATAGGGCGTGCGGTGTCGGTAGGCTCGCCCATTAATATGCCAGCAGTCGATTCACTGGCGCTGCCGCCGATAGTGCTGCATCAAGATCATAAACTTTGCGAATAGCGACGTGGCATCCTGCGGACCAGGCGCCGCCTCTGGATGGCCCTGAAAGCTAAAAGCAGGCCGGTAGCGATGCTGCAATCCCTGCAAAGAGCCATCAAATAGTGACCAGTGGGTGGCCTGTAGCGTGGCTGGCAACGTGGATTCATCCACCGCAAACTCATGATTTTGTGAGGTAATGAGGACTCGCCCTGATTGATCACGCACCGGATGGTTACTCCCATGGTGACCCTGTTTCATTTTACAGGTGGTAGCCCCACACGCTAGGGCCAATAACTGATGACCCAAGCAGATGCCGAATAGCGGCACCGGCTGTTCTAGCAGCCCTTGTGCCAACTGGATAGCAGCCCCACACGCTTGTGGATCCCCTGGCCCGTTAGAGAGGACAATACCATCAGGCTGGTAGGCCAATATCGTCTCAAGCGACGTGTCTGCTGGGACCACGGTTAGCTGACAGCCTTGATCGACTAAACAGCGCAAAATGGTGCGCTTAACCCCAAAATCACAGACGACCACCTGATAAGGGAGCTGCTGAGGTAGTTTGGCAGCGGGAAGTCCGCCAGGGAGTGACCAAGCGCCTTGACACCAGGGATAGGGCTCTTGGGTGGTCACCTGGAGGGTGAGATCCCGCCCGGTGAGCCCTGGAAAAGCCCGTGCTTGCTGTAGTGCTAAACTGGCATCGGGCTGGTCGCCAGCGATGATACAACCACGTAGGGCCCCCTGTTGGCGCAATCGGTGGGTTAGCTGCCGGGTATCGATTTCGGCGATGGCCACTATCTGGTGACGTTTTAGGTAGGTTGTTAATCCCTCCTGCGCCCGAAAATTGCTGGTCAGTAAAGGGACATTGCGAATAATCAAGGCACGGACCTGAACTGCCGCCGACTCTTGATCGTCTGGATTACACCCGACGTTGCCGATGTGCGGACAGGTCAGGGTCACTATCTGCTGTGCATAGGAGGGATCGGTCAGGATCTCCTGGTAGCCAGTCATCGCCGTATTAAAGACCACCTCTCCGACAGCCGATCCCATCACACCAATCGATTGCCCGTAAAAGGGGGTCCCATCCTCTAACATCAGTAGCGCTGGGGTATTCAAACGAGCTTCCTCTTAACAAGATACAGAACTCAGCGATCGCGCTCTGTTAGGACTCAGCAGCCGCTACTAGGCCAAACAATCGCGCAGGACAACCCTCTTGCAACCTAACGGAGGAGCAACAGCCGGCATTCTAATGATCACGTTGAAAGCTGTCTAGCAAAACTACACTCAAACTGACCCATACAATGAGGATAAACCCTATATTGGAGATAGGTGCTCTCTACAAAGCGAGGCTGCTTGCCCGCTAAAGCGATAAAGAGCCTTTAAAATCAGGTCAACAGTGGGATCCACAGAGCGCTGTAGAGAACCCAAGATCAGCAATACGCTGTTACTGAGCTATTTCATCCCTCAAAGGAGTCCTATTATGCCTAGATTTATTAATAATACTGTTACACCGACTGCCTGCTCAAGATGGGCTCCTACTACCGCTTATTCTCACCAATCTTATCATGCCAGACCCTATACGCGTCATTACTCTGTATCCCGACCATTATTACCCGCTTGTCACCTGATCAATCCATCACGACGACCAGCACCTAGTGATGTCATGCCTCGACGTTATCAAAATCCGTTTCAAACTTCTGGCGGAGCGATCCGCTACTCTGTACAACCGACTGTTTACCGGGGCTATAGCCACTCTTACGCTATCAAGCATGCGCCAAAAATCATGGAGCATGACTACCGCAAAGTACCTCAGAGAACTGCTCAGGCCAGCTTTTTAATGAGGAGTAACCCCTTAGTCTCCTCACAAACCTATGCGCCGAGCCCGCCAGCTTTTGTAACTGCACCCTATCGGGAAACAGCACCAGCAGCACCGTCACGTTCAACGGTTCGTGTGGCTAGTCGCCCGGCTGAAAGGCAACAGGCTGCTACCGCCATGCCTCAGACAACCTATACCCGGAGTGTGCCACAACACTGGACAGCGTCATCATCACGAATCTATGCACCGAGTCCACTAGCTTTTACTACCCGACCCTACCAGGCAACAACACCAGCAGCAGCTCACGCCTACTCCTATGCAGTGAGTCCGTTAGCTTTTCCTACCCTAGCCTATCGGGCACCAGCAGCAGCTCGCACCTACCCCTATGCAGTGAGTCCGTTAGCTTTTCCTCCCAGGCCCCATCGGGAAAGCGCGCAAGTCACACCGTCACGTTCAACGGTTAGCACGACCTCTCATAGCCAGGCTGCCGTGCCACAGGCTGCTATAAGCACTCCTCAGCCAACCCAGCACCAGAGTGGAGAGCGGCCAGTCGATCAGGCGAGAGTCTCCTCTACAAGATTACAAACCTCCAACACCCTGCATCAGAGAGCTTCCAGCCCTCCTAGTCTATTCCGCCGTGCTGACTGGGCAGCATTTGAGGGAGTGGAGGGATCAGATAGTTTTTACACCCTACTGCAAAGGCTAAAAGAGCACCATCAAAAGCATCCGCAGGATCAAGTACCCCGTCGCCTCGAAGCGCTCTACCAGACGATGAGCCGCCATCCTGAATTATGCACCGCTGTATTTAATGAAGCACAAATTGGTGCTGAAAGCTGTTCAGATCGTGCCATCGCCACTTTAAATCAGCTGGAAACTCGCTGCGCTATTGAAGAGAGTATTCAAGGCAAGAAGATAGATGATCAAGCCCTGTTAACAATTATGCGTGGCCTGTTTCGTCAAGAAGAACTCTACAAAATTGCCGATCTCAAGGTTAAACAGCTGGACGCTCAAAAACAATCGCTCCCAGAAAATCAGCGATCAACCTTCATAGTAGATTCCGTAGAAACTCATCTGTTCTATCACATTGCACTCAAAGAGCGGTTACAGCTTCCAGGAGGCACTAAATCTATGACTTTTACAAAGATGGCAAATGTGACTGATCAAGAGGCCCAACGGGCGGGCGATAAAATTCTGCGTATTGAAAAATTAGATCCCAATAGTCTCATCAATTTCATTACTAAAAATGAACATTGGCAACGTTACTTAGAGCAGCATTATCAGTCTCTGCATGATCAAGATGAGTCTATAGCGCACTACGGGGCTCGTATGGAGCAACTTGAAGAGGCTTCAGAACAGCAGGAAATCAATGAAGAGGAGTATCTACAGCGCTGTCACCAGCTCATGCAGGAGCAACAAACAGCCTCCAAAGCCTGGTTTCTCGCAAAAACTCAGGCGTTAATTCACAAACATTTAACGCCTCAAGGCTACCCAATAGCCTCTAATGGTTAAGATTATCTAGCCAACGACTGCTGGCGTTGATGCAAACTCAGGAGGAGCCCTGACTAACCGATTGCTCCAATAGATCCTGCAGGGTATAGTGCGCCGCTGGCTGGTGGACCAGCCACTGCGCCGCACGCACCGCGCCCTTAGCAAAGGCCAGCCGACTCATCGCCTGATGGGTGATAGACAGCTGCTCGTCTGCCAGGGTAAAGCTTACACGATGCTCTCCTACGGTCTCTCCACTCCGAACGCTAGCAAACTGGATCTTACCGGCGGCTCTCCCCGTGGATCTGCCCGGGGGCACCGTATCCAAACAGCCAGGCCACTCCAGACCGAGCGTGTTGGCTAGCCGTTCACCCAACGCCAATGCCGTTCCAGAAGGAGCATCACGCTTATGCCGATGATGTTGATCGATAATATCAATATCACTCTCCGTCCCAAGTACCCGCGCTGCACTCGCGGCCAGCTGGTAGAGTAGCTGGACACCAAGACTAAAGTTAGCCGATTGTAATACCGCAATCTGTTGGGCTGTTTGTGCGATTAGCCTTTGTGCATTGTCCTCTAACCCAGTGGTCCCAATCACCATCGCTTTCCCCTGCTGGCGACAGCGTTCTAAATGGTGCAGCGTAGCACTGGGGGTCGTAAAGTCGATGAGCACTGCCGCCTTAAACAATGCTTCTGATACATTGGTCGTGAGGATGACGCCTAGGGGTTCTACTCCCACTAGCTTACCGGCATCCTGCCCGGCCCAAGGCGAATTAGGCGATACTAGCGCGCCCTGCAGGCGAGCGGTGGTACTCTGCTGCAGCACTTGAATCAACGCACGCCCCAGTCGCCCTGAGGCACCAGCGATGGCTACGCCGATAGGCACTGGGCTACACATCGGCGCTATCCCGCCATGACGGCAGGGATTTGCAGCGCCTTGGGTATAGCAAAAACCATCTGCTCTTCAACACCCCTCAGCTCTACCACTGGTTGACCACCGAGTGAGCGCAGCTGAGCGATGATCTGTTGTACCAACTGCTCGGGCGCTGAAGCGCCCGCCGTCACCCCCACGGTGTCGATCTCCTGCAGCCAATGGGGTTGAATCGCCGAGGACGTATCAACCAGATAGGCGGGCTTACCTAGACGCTGCGCGACCTCTACCAAGCGATTAGAGTTAGAGGAGTTGGCTGATCCCACGACCAACACCACATCAACCTGTTGAGCTAATACCTGCACCGCAGCCTGGCGATTGGTCGTCGCGTAGCAGATATCTTCTTTGCGTGGGCCAACAATGCTCGGAAAACGCGCTTTAAGCGCCTGAATCACTTGGGCAGTATCCTCGACAGAGAGCGTTGTCTGGGTGACAAAGCAGAGGCGCTCAGCGTGGCGTACCCTCAACTGGGCCACTTGCCCAACGTTCTCCACCAAATAGATCGCCCCCTGAGGATTATGATACTGCCCTAGGGTACCCTCTACCTCAGGATGATCTCGATGCCCAATCAAAATGGTCTCAATCCCTGCACGACTAGCCCGGGCAACTTCCATATGGACTTTAGTCACCAAGGGGCAAGTCGCATCAAAAATTGTTAAGTGGCGCGCGGCGGCGGCTTGCCGCACCGCCTGCGAAACACCATGGGCTGAGAAGATAACGATGGCCCCCTCTGGAACCTCGCTCAACTGCTCGATAAACTGGACACCTCGTTGCTGGAATCCCTGGACCACGCTGCGGTTATGTACCACCTCATGGCGAACATACAGTGGTACGCCATAGAGGCTTAATGCCCGTTCAACAATGCTGATAGCTCGATCCACTCCGGCACAAAACCCCCGCGGATTAGCTAATATAATTTGCACACACCGCCCCCATGGCCTTTTAGCAGCCCTTACAATGGTTATGGATACGCTTTATGGTAACACGGGCCCCTCGCTAAAGTTAGAGAGCAGACCCTAGGAGCCGTTGAGCCGTTAAAGCCCTGCTATCCATCAGTTGAGGCCCCTGCAGAGACAGTATAGCCTGGTGATCTAAATTTTTAGCGGCTGATCTTGCATCCTGCTGGCAGCGGTCCCTGTAGATCACTGCTCGCTACTGTAAAGCGCTACTTGCCGTCACAACCGCTGCTGACTATAATTGGGCCGACTAACCGACCTTTACCTGTTACCACCTGATTATTCTGGCTAAAAGTTCTGGCCTTCCAGGTGTTTATCAGGGGATATGAGCCAACTTTGTGCAGTTTCAATTAATCACCACTCACCAGCGAGCGCGCCGTGGCCGCCTGTTCTTTCAGCGAGGGATCGTAGAAACCCCCGCCTTTATGCCCATTGGCACCTATGGCACCGTCAAAGGACTGACACCAGAAGAGGTTGCTGCCAGCGGGGCACAGATTCTGCTGGGTAACACCTTCCATCTCTGGTTGCGCCCGGGGGAAGCCGTCATCCGCCAGCATGGCGATCTGCATGATTTTATGCAGTGGCAAGGACCTATCCTAACTGATTCAGGGGGTTTTCAAGTCTTCAGCCTGAGTCATCTTCGGCGTATTACTGAATCGGGTGTACACTTTCGTCATCCCATCAATGGTTCACCGATTTTTTTAAGTCCAGAAAAGTCCATGGAGATCCAGTACCAACTGGGCTCAGATATTGTGATGATTTTTGATGACTGTACCCCCTATCCCTGCAGCTGGCAGGCAGCTGAAGAGTCCATGAAATTGTCGCTGCGCTGGGCACTGCGCTGTCGCCAACAGTTTGCATCGCTGAATAATCCCCATGCGCTGTTTGGTATCATTCAAGGCAGCATCTACCCTGATTTGCGTCAGCAGTCGCTACAGGGCTTACAGCAGATTGGCTTTGACGGTTATGCCATCGGTGGCTTGGCCGTGGGGGAGTCCTCTGCTGAGCGCTTGCAGATTTTAGAGCATCTACATCCACACATTCCAGCGGACAAACCCCGCTACTTAATGGGAGTCGGTAAGCCGGCTGATCTGGTCGAAGCGGTCTGCCGCGGCATCGATATGTTTGACTGTGTGCTACCCAGCCGTAATGCCCGCAATGGTCACCTATTTGTAACCGAAGGGGTGATCAAACTACGCAATGCCCGTTACCGGGATGATCCTCGCCCTTTGGATGCGGCCTGTGACTGCTATACCTGTCAACACTACAGTCGTGCGTATCTACATCATCTGGATCGCTGTAACGAAATGTTAGGTGCCCGACTCAATACGATACATAATCTGCACTACTATCAACGGCTCATGGTCCATTTGCGTCATGCCATCGAAGCCGGTACAGTAGACCGCTTTATTAACCATTTTTACCAACAGATCGGCCAAGCTCGTCCGAACGCCGAGCAGCCTGAACGACTAACCCCAGTAACCAGAGAGGATCATTAATGAGTTTATTGATAGCTGAGGCCCATGCTGCCGCTCAGCCCCCCACTCAAGGCGGCTCCCTGCCGATGATGGTGATGTTAGGGATATTTGCACTCGTGTTCTATTTTATGATTTATCGGCCGCAAGCGAGCCGTGCTAAAGCCCACCAAAAACTGCTAGCATCGCTCTCCAAAGGAGATGAAGTACTGACCAGTGGTGGTCTCATGGGTCAGGTGAGCAAAATTTCTCCGGACGATAGCTGTGTCCGCATCGCCCTGCAAGATAACGTTGAGGTGAGTATTAAGAAAGAGTTTATTACCGCCATTCTGCCGAAAGGAACCCTCAAAGCACTATGATTGCTGCGCGCCAACGCCGCCGATTAGTGCCGCTGAACAAGACGGCCTGGTGGCAACTGCTGCTAGTATTGCTGCCTCTCCTGCTAGGGTTGATCTATGCACTACCAAACTGGTATGGCGAAACCCCAGCACTGCAGATCAGCACCCGCGCAGGCCTGGAGCTGCCCACAACGTTTATCGAGACCCTGCAGCAGCTGAAAATCCAACAGCTGGTCCCACAACAGGTGCAACTGCAGGGCAAGACGCTACTGTTAAGCTGGTCGAATCTTGAGAGCCAACGTCAGGCTTATGAGTTGCTCAATCAGCAGTTGGGTGAGGAGTATATTACCGCCCTCACCCTACTACCTGCTACGCCTGCGTGGCTCTCCCGGCTAGGGGCTCAACCGATGAAGTTGGGCCTTGATCTGCGGGGCGGCGTACGTTTATTACTGGCAGTCGATACGGAAATCCTCTTACAGCAACAGCAAAAACAGCTGACAGAGCGTCTACGCGCTACCTTACGCCAGCAGCAGCTACCCTATCGCCGAGCGATCTCAGAGCGGGAGAGCACCCTCCTCAGTTTTTCAGAGCTGCAAAACCAGCAACAAGCCAAAAAAGTGCTCACGACCCATTACCCTGAACTACGCTTTCAGGCGTTACCTGATAATGCGCTCCGGATCACCTTCAGTGAGCAACAGCGCCAACTCATTAATCAACAAGCTACTCAGCAAAATCTCACCATCTTGCGCAAACGTATCCATGAATTGGGTGTGTCAGAGGCGATTGTACAGCAGCAAGGTAGCCAACGGATTGTGGTAGAACTCCCCGGGATCCAGGACAGTACCCGAGCTAAGCAGATCCTGGGAGCGACTGCGTTATTAGAATTTCGCCTGGTCAATCAACAGGTGACACCACAAACCACCCCACTACCTGCCGATGCCGAGCTACACTATAAGCCGGATGGGCAGCCTATTGTCCTATTTAAACCCGTGGTATTAAGCGGCGAACGCATTACCCATGCCGCGGCGCATTTGGATGAGTATGGCCGCCCACAGGTGCACATTGAACTAGATAGCCTAGGGGGAGAGCAACTGTCTGCAGCGACTAAGCGGGCTATCGGCAAACTCATGGCCACCCTATTGATTGAGTATCGACCACAACCTTCCGTAGAAGCTGCTCAACAGCCTGTACTTAAAAAGCATCAATCCGTGATCAATGTTGCGCAAATTGTGGACCACTTAGGACAGCAGTTTCGTATCAGTGGTGTAGGAACCCTGACCGAAGCCCGCAACCTAGCCCTGCTACTGCGATCAGGAACCTTAAGCGCTCCCTTGCAGATTATCGAAGAACGGATCATCGGTCCCTCCTTGGGGCAAAAAAACATTCACCAAGGATTACAAGCCTGTGGTTGGGGCTTGGTCGCCTCACTGCTGTTTATGCTGTGCTACTACCGTTGTTGTGGGCTGATCGCCGGTCTGGCGCTACTGGGTAATCTACTGTTGCTTCTAGCGAGCTTGTCACTCCTCCCTGGGGCTACGTTAACCCTGCCAGGGATCGCGGGGATTGTGTTAACCATCGGCATGGCTGTCGATGCCAATGTGCTGATTTTTGAACGGATCAAAGAGGAACTGGGCTTAGGCAGGACGGTACAGCAAGCGATCGATCGAGGCTTCCACAATGCCTTCTCGAGTATCTGTGATGCCAATTTAACCACCTTGATCACCGCACTGCTGCTCTACGCTATCGGGAGTGGTCCCATTAAAGGGTTTGCGATAACGCTCTCCATTGGCCTGGCGACCTCGATGTTTACCTCGATTGTCGTGACTCGTGCCGTCATCAATCGCTGGTATGGCGGCAAGCCGCTATCAACGCTATCTATTTGAGACTGTTATTCGTGGATAAGACTACCCCTCGTGTACCCATGATGCCACCGCAGGCGCCCCGTTTATTTAATTTTTTGCGCTTATCTCCCGCTGCTTTTAGCCTCTCAACACTGCTGCTACTCTCTTCAATACTACTCATGATGTGGCGCGGTTTCCACTGGGGATTAGATTTTACTGGTGGCCTCTCTTTAGAACTGCAACTGAGCCAAGCACAGAGTACTGAGTCGCTGCAGCAGTGTCTCCAACAAGCTGGTTTTCCTCAAGCGCAGATCCAACACCTGGGCAGCAGTCGCGAACTGCTGGTTCGCCTAGCCCCTTCAGCAACCCTGAGTCAGGAGCGCTTAAGCCAACAGCTGGTGACGGTGATTCAACAACAGCTAGATCCACAAGTGTCACTGCAGCGCCTAGAATGGGTCGGCCCTCATGTGGGGGCGGAGCTCGTTCAAACCGGCTTTCTGGCACTCTTGGCCTCACTGTTAGCGATTCTACTCTACGTGACGCTCCGCTTTGAGTGGCGGTTAGCCTGTAGTGCCGTGTTAGCACTGACACATGATGTGATCATTGTCTTAGGGGCACTCTCTCTGCTGCAGATAGCATTTGATTTAACCCTTATCGCCGCCCTGTTATCGGTCGTCGGTTACTCCCTGAATGATACCATTGTGGTATTTGACCGCATTCGCGAGAATTCCCGCGGCTATCCACACTGTGACACGAGCTATATTATTAACTTATCACTCACTCAGACACTGAGTCGCACCCTCATAACCTCTGCTACGACCTTAGTCGTGGTGTTAGCCTTACTGCTCTGGGGCGGCCCGCTGCTGCAAGGGTTTTCAGTCGTGTTATTGATTGGGATTGTCGTCGGCACCTTCTCTTCTATCTATGTGGCCTCCGCGCTGGCTCTGAAACTCGGCCTGCAGCCCCAACAGCTCCTGCCGACAGTAGTCCAGTCTGAGGATTAACCTAACCCTGACTGATCTCACGGTATCTAGTCACGGGAGCGGCCGCATAGCCTGTTTGCCCTGATTCAAAGAGAGCCACTAATCCTGTAGACCAGGAAAGCGGTGATGCGGCGGTTTCTGATGTCCATATCGACCAGCTTATTCATGCCCTCCGACGTATTAACCATTGGGCAGTTGTAGCGAACCAGAGTACTTTAAAATGATTTTTTACAGGATGATTAGCGACGTCTAAAAAAATTCAGTACCAGTTCACCGTTAGTCCTAGCAGGTTTATGGTTATTTATCATTTATTTTGTAGAAATGAGAGCTAATGTGATGATCCTCTTGTCTGGGAGAAGGGATCAGCCGCCAGGCTGTACGGTAAGTAACTAATTGATACAAAATAAAAAAACGACCTGATTCCCCCGTTAAGCTAGCCACTACGAGCTATAACAGTCTGTTTTCACGGCTGTTTAAGTGCTTGCCATCCTGACATCAGCTCTTCACTGTCGACAGAGCAAGTTCACGGTATCGCTTATTCAGAAATGAGGTATAATGAAAAAGGCGTATCGCACAGGACGATACGCCGGGGCGTTGCAGCCTTGCATCGCTGCTATTGCACATCAGCATCCTTGACTACCCACACAATCGGCCAATCCAGCGGCCCTCACCCTTCCAGGGATCTCGCACTCCTTTGCATTTTTGTTATCTTCCTTAATAAGGGTCTTCCTTAACCCATGACAGCTTCCTTTATCATCCCTAATCTAAATCCAGGCTCCCTGCCGATCGTCACTCAATGCACCGAATTCCGATAATTAACAATAAAATTATTTGATAACTTCATTTAACACTCTATAACTTGGATGCCGATTAAACTGTCCTAAAGATGAACTTTTTTTATATTTTAAACAACACCATGTAACACATTTTTGTAGCGATTCTGTCCGTATCAGCAGCCTAAACGGTGTCTGAACCCCTTATATTCCAGAAATTATTAAAAAAACCTTGACCAGCCAGCGTGCTCATTAATCGTCAATCTCCTACAAAAACTATATTGTTTAGCTTACAAATATTATAGCCAGTAGCCTACGGCCTGTTAGATGAGCCACAATCCCTGACAATGACCGCTGTGTTCGTGAGAACTTGCCGCCTGATCACGGCCTAACCAAGCCTTCAATCACGTCTTTTAAAAAAAACAGGGAGTTGTTATGATAAGAGACTTCAGGGACAGTGCCAACATAAACGCTCCCTGGTGGGTTAATCAGTGTTAACCGGTCTGGATACCCTTGCAGAAATTCCTGAGTCAGGGTTACACCTTTTCCTTCCAGTTCAAGGAGATAACTGCCGGTTGACCCCAGAGCGCTCCTGCGACCACCCTTTTTTCTGAGAGAACCGCCATGTCACTGTATGCGCACCTACCACTCGGCAAAAAGGTTGCCTATCCAGAGCACTACGATGCCAGCCTCCTGGAGAGCGTGCCACGACAACCGCAGCGTGCCGCCTTAGGGATTAGCGGGCACAGCTTGCCTTTTCACGGTGAAGATATTTGGACGCTGTATGAACTCTCCTGGTTAGATACGCAGCGCTGCCCCCAAGTGGCCCTGGGGGAGCTACGTGTTAATGCCAAAACGCCTCAGTTGATTGAATCTAAGAGCCTTAAACTCTACCTCAATAGCTTTAATCAAACCTGCTTTCAACAGTGGCACCAAGTCACGGAACGACTCCAGCAGGATTTGAGCCACTGTGTCGCCGGCCCAGTCTCTATTACACTGCAACCGCTAAGCTATTTGGAGCAGCAACCCCTAGCAACGCTGAGAGGGCGGTGCATCGATGATCAGCCTAGCCCCTGGGCTTTCGATGATCGGCAGGCACCCGATCCCACCCTACTGAAAACCCTGCCACAGGCCGCCTTGGTTGAAGAGCAGTTAGTGAGCCATCTATTCAAATCAAACTGTCCGGTGACCGGACAACCTGATTGGGCCTCCCTGCAAATTCACTATAGTGGGCCGCAAATTGACCCGGGTGCCTTGTTGCGCTATTTGCTCTCTTTTCGACGCCATAGTAGCTTTCATGAACAGTGTGTTGAGCAAATTTTTTGTGAAATACAAGCTTATTGTCAGTGCGTACAGCTCAGTGTACTGGCGCGCTACACGCGGCGGGGCGGGATTGACATCAACCCCTTTCGCTCAAACTGGCAAGCCGCCCCGGCGAATCAACGATTAGTCCGCCAATGAGCTGGCACCATGAGGCCCCTGATTTTAAGGCTAGTAGTGCGATCATATTCACAACATTGATCGCCATTAACCCTAACAGCACCTGACTATGATAGAATTGACGCTGTCAAACGTGCCGTAACGCCAGTAACCTCCTGAGGTAACATCACTGTCATGACTGTTCTAACTCCACCGCTACCTTCGCTGATTCAATGAACAGGAGAGCAGCGTGCTCCTCACCCTGAACCCTGTAGGTCCGCTGGCCCACCTCTCTCCATGGGAGATGCATCAACTACAACAGCGCTTCCAGGGGGAACCTGCCCAACTACTCCGCCATTGCGCCTTAGCGGTATTAAACAGCGGTAGCCAACTAGACAGCAGCAGCCGGCTGTTGGCACAGCAGCCCGATTTTGATATCCAGTTACTGCCTAGTGAATCTGGTATTCAGCTTCAACTCCGCCATCCCCCCCAGCAAGCTTTGGTCGATGGGCAGTTGATCCGGGCTCTTCATGAAAATCTGTTTGCAGTCCTGCGGGATCTGCTGTTCCTCCCCTCGCCAGCAGTCGCAACCACCCATGCGAAGAGCGACTTGACTGCTCAGCAGATCACCCAGCTTGTTTTTTCCCGGTTGCGTCACGCTGAAATACTTACAGCGAAGGAGCCCGCTGATCTCGTGATCTGCTGGGGAGGCCATGCCATCCACCCTACTGAATACCAGTATGCCCAGCAGGTGGGGTATGAATTAGGGTTACGGGCACTACACATTGTGACCGGTTGCGGCCCAGGCGCCATGGAAGCACCCATGAAAGGGGCTGCTCGGGGCCATGCTAAGCAGCGCTTGCAGTGCTCTCGCTTGATTGGATTAACAGAGCCCTCCATCATCGCCGCAGAGCCGCCGAATACCTTCGTGAATCAACTGGTGATCCTGCCAGACATTGAAAAGCGCTTAGAGGCCTTCGTGCGGATTGCACAGGGCATTGTCATTTTTCCCGGTGGCCCTGGAACCGCTGAAGAGCTGCTCTATTTGCTGGGGATCCTGATGCACCCGGACAACCAGCAGCAACAGCTGCCGGTTGTCCTTACTGGACCACGCGAGTGCGCCGCCTACTGGCAACATATCGAACAGTTTATCCACGAAACGCTGGGGCCACAGGCTGGCGGCTACTACCGTCTTGTCATTGATGACGCCGCTGAGCTCGCGCGCCACCTGAAGCAAACGATCACGCGTCGTCTAGCGTGCTCCCTTGATAACGGTCGTGAGGCCTCTGCCTTCAACGCCTCTTTGGTGATCCCCCCGGCCCTGCAGCAGCCGTTTCAGGCCACCCACGAGGCGATGGCACAATTGACCCTGCAGCAGGACCACCCCCCCTCACAACGGGCGATTACGCTACGGCAACTGTTCTCAGGGATTGTCGCCGGCAATATTCGGGCAGAGAGCATTCAGGCAGTCGCTGAACGGGGTCCTTTTTGCTTGAAGGGTGATCCCTACCTGATGCAGGCCATCGATCGGCTGCTCCATAGTTTTGTGGCCGAGCAGCGCATGCAGCTACCTGGCGCGGCCTACATCCCCTGCTATGAGATTGCTAGTTAACCCTGGTTGAGACCTTGGTTATAGCCATTCCAACACCCTACACCGGGTAATCGTCTGAATAAAATTAGGGACTCATTTTTTTAAAATATTGAGGTTGCCACTTTTGGGCTCATTGCATGTTAAAAACAACCCCTCCTTCAGATTCAATTCATGTTGGATAAGACTAGCTCCGCTGCTCCGTTGATGAGATTTTCCAACAGGCTGGTATTTAGAATTAAATTATCCAGTTCTACCCCATAGTTGAGCTGGATTCATGCAATAAGCTACCATCTTGGTTGCCAACTCTGTTAATTCAACTTTACCCCCTATTTGACAGACATGGATTTTTCAACTATTACTAACTACAGAGACACCATTTACAAGGAAGAGTGCAGACGACATGGAGGAGCAGAATGGGCGAGTTTTTTATATTTTATAAGGAATTATTATCCACTCCTGGAGGTTTGGTTCTCCTAGGTAGTTTTCTAGATTCATTTATGTACCACGCTAGTCTTCTAATGATATCGTACCTTCCTGATGAATATCACAGAAATAAGGTTATTTATTGTAGTTCTATATTAAAAAATATCCTATTGTTTTTCTTATTTGGCAGTAATCGCCTCCTGATTTCATTAGGGAATTTTTTACGTTCTTGTTGTGTCGAGTTACTTGGTGATTGTGTGTATGAAAATGCCTTCTATAAAAATGAGTATCCGTTCCTTCGTAAATTGACCAATTTATGCGGATTGAACGATCCTTCTAATTTTTTTTCTACGAAAGCTCTGATTGACGATATTGAAGTTAAATTATATAACAGACTAATTATCAAAAAAAGAAGTCTCTATAAAAACTACAACTATCACTTTATAGGTACTAAGATATCATTAATTCAAAAATTATTAACAGCATCTATAGGAGTTACATTTATACCCTATACATTGTCAATAAAAGAAATTGGTATACTAACATACTCTTGGGAAGACTGCCTTTATGAGTTTACCGGCTTTCTCCTAGGTTACGCATGTTACGATTTTGGTTTCAGTTTCATAACTGATGACACTAATTCATCTGAACGAGCCATTAAAGAACAAAAAATTACATTACATTCTATACTTTACAACAGTGAAAATGTAAAGGCTATGCTCCTGCTTTCCCAAATATATCTACATGAAAGAAATTTTGAACAATCAAAATTATGGCTTAATAAAGCATCTACAAAAAATACAGAATATGAAAAAAATAAAATTTTTAACCACATTACACAGCGGGAATACTTTGAAAATAAAGAGGATATTGAACGAATTCGACTCGATATACCAAATCCCTTGATTGAAGAAGCACTTAAAATGCTTATAGAAGCATTCAGTTGGCGAGCACCTGAGCCAATCACCACAGCATCTACTACAACAGGAGGCGGCGAGCCAACTACTAGTGAAATATCTGAAGATATAACATGGGATGATGCAGACTATTTTCCACCTTCATACGAAAATGCCGAATCATCCTCTAGTTATTTAAATCAAAACGTGCAAACCAATAATGAAACCATTAGACTCCGATATAATAGATTGTTATCTACTATGGCAGGACTTGGTCAATCTGCCAGAGATATTCCTGAACGGTTAAACAGAAATAATGGAAGCACCAGACTCCAAGAATATAATATAGACGGAAATGCCGAATCATCCTCTAGTTATTCAAATCAAGACGTGCAAACCAATAATGAAACCAGCGGACTCCAACTCCAATATAATAGATTTTCATCTACTATAGCAGGACTTGATCAATCTGCCAGAGATATTCCTGAACGGTTAAACAGAAATAATGAAACCACCAAATTCCAAGAATATAATAGATTTTTAAGTAATGACTCTGAGTGATTGTTATGCTAAGATTGCCGTTAAAAAAAGGGAGTGTTCGGGCAGTCGCTGAACGGGGTCCTTTTTGCTTGAAGGGTGATCCCTACCTGATGCAGGCCATCGATCGGCTGCTCCATAGTTTTGTGGCCGAGCGGCGCATGCAGCTACCAGGCGCGGCCTACATCCCCTGCTATGAGATTGCCAGCTGATGCTAACACCTTTCAGCCTCATTTGAGGATTGGAATATACCCCATTATCGCCAGAATCAATATCTAGAAAAACCATTTTCTATATATATCTTACCATCATGCCCACATAATATTAAATAAGGTTTATCATAATTAGTAGAATTAATGAAAAATAACTTTCCGATTCTATTTTTTTCATCTTCTTTATAGCATAGAGGATAAATTACTTCGCTAAAAGGAGTCCAGCCACTTGAAGGTAAATTGGTAAGATAGTAGGGTATATGTAGTGAATCAGCTGAGAATGAGACTTCTTCATTGGTTCCACCTCCGTGTAACCATACACCATTTGCTACACTACGATCTTTTGGGATGGAAGTAGAAAACTTAATATAATCATTTCCCACATAAGATTTATTCCCGCTGGCTTGACTTTCTAGACGTATTTCAGCAGGCGTTATTTCTGCAGACCATGTTTTTATTTTATCTTTAACTTCTAGTTTCTGGGCGTAGAGAACCCCAGCGGCTGTAATATCTTTCCCAGCTGTAATACTGTTTTTGGCCGTCAGATCACGCCCAGCATCCACGTCACCAGCGGCGACCACATGACTGTTCGTTTCAATACCCCGATAACCAGCGATCCCCTGTGCAGTATTCACAACTAGTCTCTCCGGCCTCAGTGTGAGGGAGTCTTGTCCATGAGTTAACGTGATAGAACCTCCTTCGATAACTGTAGAGCGATCACTGCCTTGATTAAACCAAATTTTACTTCCATCCTCCAATTCAATATCGGCCGCCATCTTAAGATCGGCCTCCATTCGATTATATTCTGGGTGGCCAGCAATTTTTTTGCGAAATAGCAGACTACTAGCACTCAAGACATCATTAGAATTGAGGTAATTTAAAGCAGCCAAATGGCCCGGAGTTGTCATCACCGAGCCGGAGAGCGGTATCTGCCAGCCCTCTTGACCACCGGTCGCTTGATTCGGTTGTCGTTGTGAAATATAGCCTCCAGTGGGGCCCGCCCACTGGCTAACCTGTCGTAGTCCCCCTTCGTTAATTATCTGCCCGCCCTGGGTCAACACGAGCAGTTGCAATAAATTCGGTTGCGGCTGTTGGATCACTATCTGGTAGGTTTGATTGTACGGATTGTGATCCCGCAGGGTTTTCGGCAGATAACCACCCTCATAGAGAAACTGTTTAATCTCTGGACTATTCCAGATCACACTCTTTGTGTTACTGGTAGAGGATTGTAGCGATTCAAAATGGTCATGGGCATAGTGATTAGCCGCAGTAGCTACCCGATTTAACTGCTGGGCGGCGGTTTGATTTAATAGATCATTGGTGCGCTGTCCCACATACTGGGCGCCCAGACACATAAGACTGAGGGTCACCGTGAGCACGACCACGGCTTCTAGCAAACTAAATCCACGGGATAATTTCTGGGGTTTGTCAGAACAGTGATCGAATACGCTAGGCGACATACAGTGGAGGCCCTAGTAGACATGGCGATGAATAGCGTATGCTATGGTCTCTCAGGGCATTGTCAACGCAAGAGTACGCGATGGCAGTGACGCCATGAACCCTGTGTTGACTGTTCTACAACAACGCGAATGGCAGCAGGTGCTGCTTATCCAATCGATGGCTGGGCGCTGCGCAGTAGCTCATTAATACTGGTTTTGCTGCGCGTTTTGGCATCGACCTGTTTAACAATGACCGCACAATTCAGGCTATATTTCCCATTGTTGGCTGGCAAGCTACCCGGCACGACTACAGAGCCAGCGGGGACCCGCCCATAGTAGATCTGGTCACGCGCCCGATCATAAATCGGGGTGCTCTGTCCTAAGTAAACCCCCATGGCAATCACCGAGCCTGACTCCACGATCACCCCCTCGACAATCTCAGAGCGCGCGCCAATGAAGCAGTGATCTTCAATAATCGTCGGGTTCGCTTGCAGCGGCTCTAAGACCCCGCCAATGCCCACACCACCAGAGAGATGTACCTGTGCACCAATCTGTGCACAAGAGCCCACCGTAACCCAGGTATCGATCATCGTGCCAGCGCCAATATAAGCGCCGCTGTTGATATAACAGGGCATTAACACGCTATTCGGGGCGATATAGGCCCCATAACGTACCGTGGCCGGTGGGACCACGCGGACCCCCGCTCGTTCAAAAGCCTGCTGATCATACGCCGCAAATTTTAAGGGGATCTTGTCAAAGTAGTGGCTCTCCCCCCCCCTGATGAGTTGATTGTCATAAATACAAAAGGCTAATAGCAACGCCTGCTTCAACCAACCGTGGGTCACCCAGCCATGGTCCATTTTCTCAGCCACTCGCCAATGGCCCTGATTTAAACCGGCCAGAACCTGATCAACGGCGTCACGTAGCTCAGCAGAGGCCGTGGCCGGGGTTAAGCGATGGCGTTGGCTAAAAGCACTTTCAATCATCGGTTGTAAGGTCAACACGCTGCTCCTCCTGATTCATTAATTTCGTGCCGTGACCAGCTGCCCTAGGCGTGCGTCAACACCCGAGGCACAGGCTCTTCTGGACGCCAAGTTAATATCTCACAGCCATCACGGGTGACTAATACGGTATGTTCGTACTGAGCCGATAGGCTATGATCTTTGGTTTTAACCGTCCAACCATCTTTCATTAATTTAATAGCCGCTTTGCCCGCATTGACCATCGGTTCAATGGTAAAGATCATGCCAGGCTGCAATAGCACACCACCATCCTCAGCATCATAGTGCAATACTTGTGGTGCTTCATGAAACTGCTGACCAATCCCGTGACCACAATACTCTCGTACCACGGTGAAACCTTCTACCTCCACCAACGGCTGAATGATTCGCCCAATGTCACCCAGGGGCAATTGAGGCCTCACTAATTCAATCGCACGATATAAACTCTGTTGGGTGATCCGGCAAAGGCGCTGGGCCAATATACTCGGTGGCCCCACAAAAAACATTTTTGAGGTGTCCCCATGAAACCCATCCTTAATCACGGTGACGTCAATGTTGACAATGTCTCCCGCTTTTAATCTCCGCTCACTGGGGATCCCATGGCACACGACCTCATTGACTGAAATACAGACCGCCTTGGGAAATCCCTGGTAACCCAAGCAAGCAGACTGTGCCTGTTGCTGCTGCACCATGTAGTGATGGCAGCGTTGATCTAGCGCCTCGGTAGTGACGCCCGGAACGACATAGGGTGCAATCATCTCCAAGACTGCCGCTGCCAAACGACCGGCGATCCGCATACGCTCAATGGCCTCTGCCGATTGAATGATGATGTTCATGATAGAGACTCCATGGCTGAATTGAACGGTCGCTCCCGACTGGATGGGGGGCATGATAACCGATTTTAGAGGCCTAATACGATCGCAACCGCTTAAATAAGTGGAGTCATCGGCTAAATTATGCTATAAATTCCGCCGCCTGATGACGTACGCTGTTTTCTGTAGTATCCATTTTTTGGCCAAGACACCGTACAAAATTCATCTTTGGCTTAGCACACACAAGCTTCAATACTGACGCCGGGGTGCCTCACTCGATAGGAGGTCGGTCGTCAGGAAGCTTGGAGGCATAACCCCAACCTAATGAAGGCAAACCCATCATGATCCCCATCACCATATCTGAACTGCTCAAAGCGGGTGCTCACTTCGGTCACCAGACCCGCTACTGGAATCCTAAAATGCGGCCGTTTATCTTCGGGATCCGCAATAAAGTACACATCATTGATCTAGAACAAACCGCCACACTGTTTAATACCGCACTACAAGAGCTGAACAAAATTGCCGCCCGTAAAGGAAAAGTGCTGTTTGTGGGAACCAAACGCGCCGCCAGCGAGGCCATCAGTACGGCGGCCCAAGCGTGCGATCAATTCTATGTGAACCATCGCTGGCTAGGCGGCATGCTCACCAACTGGAAAACCGTACGCCAATCGATCAAGCGTCTCAAAGAGTTAGAGGTGCAAGCACAAGATGGTACCTTTGATAAGCTGATCAAAAAAGAGGCGCTGATGCGGCTGCGGGAAAAGGATAAGCTGGAGAAGAGTCTTGGCGGTATCAAAAATATGGGTGGCCTGCCCGATGCCCTCTTTGTTATCGATGCCGCCTATGAAAACATCGCCATTAAAGAGGCCAATAATTTAGGGATCCCAGTCATCGCCATTGTCGATACTAATGCCAATCCCGATGGCATCGATTATATTATTCCCGGCAACGATGATGCGATCCGGTCGATTAAACTCTACTTAGAAGCCGTCGTCAATAGCCTCAACGAGGGACGTGACCGTCATTCGGTCACTCAATTGGAACCCGATAGCTTTATTGAAGAGATTGAAGCCGTAGAATAAGTGACCGATGACTACCCCGGGTGCTCATACACCACTCTCATCACCCCTAGCGGCCGGGGGCAGTCAGGACTCTCCACCTAGGAATCACCCTATTTACCGTACAATGATTGAGGAGCCTTCATGGCTGAAATCACCGCAACGTTAGTTAAAACCCTGCGTGAAAGAACCGGGGCTGGCATGATGGATTGTAAAAAAGCGCTGATCAGCACCCAGGGTGATATAGAATTGGCTATTGATGCCATGCGCAAAGCGGGCCAAGCCACGGCTGCAAAGCGCGCTGGCCGCAGTGCTACGGAAGGCAATTTGATCCTTAAGATCGATCAATCGCAGGGGGCTGGCTGGCTGATAGAGATCAACTGTGAAACCGATTTCGTGGCTAAAGAGGCTGCTTTTTTAGCCTTCTGCCAACGTGTAGCTGATCGGGCCCTGGCAGAACAGATCACCGATCTAGACGCTTTGCAGGCTACCTGTGAAGCTGAGCGCGTCGCCTTAGTCGCACAGTGTGGCGAAAATATCCAGATCCGTCGCCTGGCAACCCTACGCGGTGAACGCGTGGGCGGCTATCTGCATGGCCAGCGTATCGGTGTACTGGTTGCTGCGACCCAAGCGGCGGATGCTGAACTTCTCAAGCAGATCGCCATGCATATTGCGGCCAATAAGCCGGCGTATATTCAGCCTCATGAGGTGCCCACCGCCGTGATAGACCGGGAACGGGAGGTACAGTTAGCCATTGCACTGCAGTCGGGTAAACCACAGGAGATTGCTGAAAAAATGGTGGCGGGACGGCTGCTAAAATTTACCAGTGAATTGGCACTCACCGAACAACCCTTTTTAATGGACAACACCCAACGGGTCGGTGAACGACTCCAGACAGTTGGGGCGACGGTGACTGCCTTTACTCGCTTTGAATTGGGTGAAGGTTTGGAGAAGGCCAGTGTTGATTTTGCTGAGGCAGTCACTGCTGTCGCAGAGCGACCATAAGGCTTTGTGCCCTATCACTCGCTGCCACAACCGGTGATCCGCTGTTGCGAGCGGATCACTTTATTCCACCCCCATGCAGAATCTACTGATGACACTGCCTGCTAAACCTGTCTATGCTCGTATCTTAATTAAATTCAGTGGTGAAGCCCTACAGGGCGAAGAGGCCTTTGGCATTGACCCAGCGCTGCTCAATCGTATCGCTCAGGAGATCAAGGCCTTGACCGCTTTAAGGGTGCAGGTAGGGATCGTCATCGGCGGTGGTAATCTGTTTCGGGGTGCTGGCTTGGCAGCAGCCGGCATGAACCGGGTGGTGGGCGATCATATGGGGATGTTGGCTACCGTCATGAATGGTTTGGCACTGCGCGATGCCCTGCACCGTGCCCAAGTCAATGCCCGGCTGATGTCTGCCATCCCGTTAAATGGGGTCTGTGACAGTTATAGTTGGGCGGAAGCGATCAGTCTACTCCGTAATCAACGGGTGGTGATCTTTTGCGCCGGTACTGGCAACCCGTTCTTCACTACGGATTCAGCAGCCTGCCTGCGCGGTATTGAAATTGAAGCTGATATTGTGTTGAAAGCCACCAAGGTCGATGGGGTGTATGCCGCCGATCCCGTTCAATTTCCCGAGGCGACTCAGTTTACGACCTTAAGCTACCAAGAGGTGCTAAAACGAGAGCTGAAGGTGATGGATCTGGCTGCCTTTACCTTAGCACGCGACTACGGGATGCCCATTGTGGTATTTAATATGAATAAACCGGGTGCCCTACTACGGGTGGTCCTCGGACAACCGGAAGGCACGCTGATTACCCACTAGGGAGTGAGCACCGCTTCAACCCTGAGTCACCCAGGATCAGCACTGGTTATTGATTCTGCGGATCGAGCGCATCTCGCAGGCCATCACCAATAAAGTTGAAGCAAAACAGTGTCAGCACCAGCAAACTCCCAGGCCCGATCAATGCCCAGGGGTTGATCTCCATGGCTCGAGCCCCCGACTGCACTAAGGCGCCCCAGCTGGTCATCGGCTCTTGCACCCCTAACCCTAGAAAACTGAGAAAGGATTCAAAGAGAATCATCGAGGGAACCAACAGCGAAGCATAAACCACCACAAGACCTAGTACATTCGGCACGATATGGTGCACGATAATTTGACCTGAAGAGCGGCCACACAAGCGGGCCGCTAAAATAAACTCTTTCTGCTTTAAACTAAGGGTCTGTCCACGCACAATCCGGGCGATATTCAGCCAAGAGACCGTGCCTATAGCGACAAAAATCAATAGAATATTGCGTCCTAAGCAGGTCACTAACAAAATCACAAAAAATATAAAGGGTAAGGCGTCTAAAATCTCTAAACAGCGCATCATCACCACATCTAGCCAACCGCCGACGTAACCAGAGATAGCGCCATACAGCGTACCGATGAAGAGGGCAATCAGCGTGCTCAATACCCCGACCATTAATGAGATGCGTCCGCCCATGGCGGTGCGTACTAGCAGATCACGGCCCAAAGCGTCCGTGCCAAAGTAGTGACCACTCCCCCAACTAGGCAGCAATCGCATCGACTCCCAATCCATCGCGTCGTAGGTAAAAGGAGAGAGCCAGGGCATGAACAGCACGAAACTTATTAATAACAGGAGTACCCAGACACTGATCACCGCAGCACGGTTACGCATAAAACGATAGTAGGCGTACCACCAGAGGCTATGATTGAGGGGTACTCGGTTGCTAGCGCCCTGCTTGACTGAATGGGCTACCGCCTGCTTCACACTAGTGGGCTGTAACTGCACCCGTTATCTCCTCTTAATAACGCAATTTAGGATCAAGAAAAGCATAGAGAATGTCAATGACCGCATTAAATAGAATCGTAATGATGCCTATTAATAGGGTTAAACTGAGCACCAAGAGATAGTCGCGGTTAAAGGCACCATTCACCAACAACTGTCCCATCCCGGGCAGGCCAAAAATCGCTTCAATCACCACAGAGCCCGTAATGATACTGGCGAAGGTGGGTCCCAAATAGGAGATCACTGGCAGCATGGCCGGTTTTAACGCATGGCACCATACAATGTGGCGCATCGGCAAGCCTTTCTCCCGCGCTGTGCGAATAAAGCTGCTATGGAGTACCTCGAGCATCGAACCCCGAGTCAAGCGGGCAATCGTGGCAATATGACTGAGTACCAAGGCGCTAATGGGGAGAATCATGCGCAGCAGCTCGCCACCATTCCAGCCACCGGCAGGTAACCAACGTAACCAGACCGCAAAAATGAGCACGAGCAGGGGTCCCTTCACAAAACTAGGCAAGATCACCCCGATCATCGCCAGCAACATCACCGCATGATCTAGCCAGCCATTGTGGCGTAATGCAGCGGTAATACCGGCTGACATCCCCAATAAAACCGCTATTACAAAGGCACACCCCCCAATTTGCAGTGAGACCGGAAAGGCGGCGGCAATTAGCTGGGACACCGTATGATCTAAATATTTAAAGGAGTACCCCAATTGTCCCCGCAGTAGGGATCGTAGATAAGCACCATATTGTTGGTAGAGTGGCGCATCTAAGTGATACTTGGCCTCAATTTGCGCTAAGAGCTCCGGCGAAGCTATCTCCTCCGTGGCAAAAGGGCTTCCTGGTGTCAAGTGCATCAGAAAGAACGAGATGGTGATTAAAATAAACAGCGTTGGTAGCGCCTCTAAGCAGCGTCGGACAATCAATTTCCCCATGAAGACTCCCGTGGATTGAGGGGTTACAACCTCCTATTACGCTCCGGTTGGTTTTGGCTACTGACGGTAGCGGGAGGGAGCTTGCGGATGTTGCATCAGGTAGAGATCTTTGACGTAAAATAGTCCCATAGGATTACGGTCACTTAAACCGCCAACATAGGGTTTGACTAAACGGTGCGCGACACGATGAAACAGCGGGATCAGCGGAACATCTTCGGCTAGTTGTGCCTCCGCTTGCTGGTAACTGTGTCGGCACGCTTCATCAGTCGTAGCCTGTAGCGCCTGTTCCAGCCAATGGTCAAAAATGCTGCTGTGGTAGAAGCAGCTATTTTTACCACTGTTAGAGAGCAAATTATTCAGGAGTGCAGAGGGCTCATTATAGTCTGCTTCCCAACCATTGCGGGCTATTTGATAGTGTCCTGACAGTCGACTCTGCAAAAAAACTTTCCACTCTTCACAAGCAAAAGTGATCTCTACCATCTCCAAAGACTGTTTCCACTGCGATGCCAAGGCGACAGCGATCTGTTCATGCAGCTCTGAAGTGCTATAAAACAGCGTAAAACGCAAGGGATTATCGATGTGATAACCCGCCTCTTTTAATAACCGCTGCGCCTCTTGACAACGTTGTGCCTGTGGCCAATCGGCCCAAACAGGGCGTTTCAGGGAAAATCCCTCAATAGTGGGGGGATTGAGACTATAGGCCACCTGTTCTCCCTGCCCCAGCAGCTGCTGCACTATTTTCTCGCGATCGAGCACTATGGATAACGCTTGCCGTACCCGACGATCGTTAAAAGGGGGCCGTCGTAGGTTGAGTTGATAGGCATAAGTGCCTGGAACGGGAAAGTAGCGCAGCTCCTGAGGGTACTGTTGTTGTAGTTGCTGAAAATGGGCTAACGGTAGCCGAGTATTGGTAATATCCACTTCAGCTGCCTGGTACCGCCGCATATCCACCACCTCATCTTCAGAGGCAAGATAAGTGACCGATTCGATCACCGTGTGGGCATTATCCCAGTAGTGTTCATTGCGGGTGAGTACCAACTTCTCATTCACTACCCACTCCTGAATACGGTAGGCACCGTTGCCCACAAAATGGCTGACGGCAGTCCATCGATGGTCATCACGACCCTCACCATACCGCGCTATGGTGGGGGCATGCAGGGGATAAAGATCACAAACCGCCAACATCTTGACCAAATAGGCAACGGGTTGTGACAGCTGTAGTTGCAAGGTATGATCATCTAGGGCATGGATCCCCAAAGCCTCTAAAGGCTGCTTGCCAGCAATGACTTCGGCACTATTGGCTAGGCGCATATTGACCAGATAACTGGCGTAAGGCGATCGGGTGGCCGGATCGGCCAGTCGCCGCCAGCTATAGACGAAGTCCTGTGCGGTGATCGAATCGCCATTGGACCATTTGGCGTTTGGCCGTAAATAGAAAGTCCAGGTTTTACCCTCTGGGCTCTGCTGCCAACGCTGGGCTACCCCAGGAACCACCTGGCCCTCACGATTTAAATTGACCAGTCCTTCAAAGACATTACGCATGACATTCCCTGCTGGAGTCCCATGCGTTTTATGGGGATCGACCGTGGCAATCTCGGCGCCATTGGTGATGATAAGCTGCTGTAAGGCTGCCAATTGAACCCCTGGCGGCACCTCAGCGGCTTGCAACCCACACGGGTGGTTTATCATGCTATTAGCCGCGCCACAGAGTAAGAGTAGTCGTATCCAGCGGATTCTATAGGGTTGCATCTCATCCGATCTCCTGCAGTCAATTAAATGATTAATGGTGAGAACCTCCTGGGACCGGGGCCCACGACCGTTGAATCTCTTTTTACAACCCCCTACTACTACTGACGATAGCGAGAGGGGGCTTGCGGATGTTGAGTCAGGTAGAGATCTTTCGTGTAGATCAGATTCATGGGGTTACGGCGATCTAACCCGCCGACGTAGGGCTTGATCAAGCGACTGCGCATACCGTGATACAATGGGATCACCGGAGCCTCCTCAGCCAACAGCCGCTCCGCTTGCTGGTAGCAGCGGCAGCGTTCCGCCGCTGTAGGAGCCTGTAGGGCTTGCTCTAGCCAACGATCAAAAACTTGGCTTCTATAAAACGCTGAGTTGCCACTACTCGTTGACTGTAGCATGTTCAACAGCGCTGCCGGATCGTTATAACCTGCTGGCCAACTGAAACGGGCTGCCTGATACTCGCCCGCCAGACAGTTGGCCAGAAACACTTTCCACTCCTGTTGATCTAAAGTCACTTCAGCACCGAGTCTGTTTTTCCAGGTATCACTGACGGCTACTGCTAACTGTTCATGCACCTCGGACATATTGTATAGCAACCTGAAGCGCAGCGGGTTGTGTTGATGGTAACCCGCCTCTCGTAATAATTTTTTAGCCACGCTACACCGGCGGCTTAAAGGCCAAGAGGCCCAATCCGGGCGGGCTACTTTAAAGCCAGCCACCCGTTGGGAGTTTAAGGTATAGGCTACCTGCTCTCCCTGAACCAAAAACTGGTCGACGATAGCTTCGCGATCAAGCACCAAGGACAAAGCTTGACGGACCCGCACATCATTAAAAGGGGCTCTTTGTGTATTCAAGCGATAACCCGCCACTGAGAGGGCGGGGAAGTGCCACAGCTCATTAGGCTGCTGCCGTTGTAGCGCCAGATAATGTTCAGTAGGAAGCAAATAATGGGTGATATCGATTTCGCCGGCCTGATAGCGTCTAATATCGACCACCTCATCTCCTATCGTTAGATAGGTCACCCGCTCAATCACTGTGTGCGCCCGATTCCAATAGGTCTCACTGCGGGTGAGGAGTAGCTTTTCATTCACCACCCACGATCGCAAACAATAGGCGCCATTCCCCACAAAGTGGCTGACGGCATACCATTTATCTTCATCATAACCATTACCGTAGCGCTCTACGGTTCTCTGATGTAATGGATAAAGGGCAGGATTGGCTAGCATGCTGAGTAAGTAAGCGAGTGGTTGGGATAAAGAGAGCTGCAGAGTATGCGTGCCTAACGCCTGGATCCCCAAAGCCTCTGGCGGCTGTTCCCCTCGCCGCACCGCTTCGCTATTCACTAATTGCATCTCAGTGAGATAACTGGCACACGGGGAGCGAGTCGCCGGATTGGCCAGACGCCGCCAACTATAGACAAAATCAGCCGCAGTCACTGGATCACCATTAGACCATCTCGCCTCAGGGCGCAGATCAAAGGTCCAGACCTTGAGATCGGCACTAGCATGCCAACGCACGGCTACCCCAGGAACGATTTGACCCTGATTATCAAAATTAAACAGCCCCTCCAGTAGATCACACATCACACTCATTTCGGGCGCGCCATGCGATTTATGAGGATCTAAAGATTGCACTTCAGCACCATTGTTGATGACCAGCTGTTGCACCGTGGCTAAGGATACCTCCGGCGGGACGACAGCGGCAGAGAGCGTATAAGCTCTGCTGAACATCACCAGTATCCCCCAGTAAACCACTCGATCACACCAGCGTAGCGTCAACATCGCCCGACTCTCTTCAATCAACCTCTCCAGTGCTGATAAACTGGTACCCTCTCATTAGAGCGGACTCAACGTTAAAGGTTATAGCCTCACCACCGCTGGTTATCCGCCCGACCAATCAGCTTGGGTTACCTTAGTGTTCGTTAATATAGAGATCTTTAATAGACATCACTAATAATCGATTGCGTTCGCTGATACCACCCACATAAGGTTTAATCAGACGAAACTCAACACAATGGAACAGAGGAATCATCGGCAGATCTTTGGCGAATTGCTCTTGAGCCCGTCGATAGGCCTCTTGACGCAAACTTTCATCATTTGCTTGCAATATTCCCTCTAGGCAAGTATCAAACGCTTGACTGCGATAGTGAGCCGTGTTTAGTTCACTATGTGAACGCAGATTACTGAGTAAAGAGTAGGGCTCATTGTAAGGAGCACTCCAGGCAAAGCGCGCGACCTGGTAACGACCAAATTGCACGGCCTCTAAATAACCCTTCCACTCCTGATTCTCCAAAGTGACCTTCACGGGCAAGTTTTTCTGCCAGAGTGAGCTGATGGTAAGCATGATCTGCTTATTCAACTCGCTGGTACCACTATATAATAAGGAAAACTCCAGAGGATGCTGTGCGGTGTAACCCATGGCCTGTAATAATTTCTGCGCCTCACGGTTACGCCGTTCCTGGGACCAAGTGGCCCAAGCGGGCTTTGATGCCTTGACCCCCTGCACACCATCGGGGACCATAGAATAAGCCAAGGTTTGTCCACGCATAAAAGATTGTTGAGCGAAAATGTCCCGATCGATCGCCATTGCTAAAGCACGACGTACCCGCACATCATGGAAAGGGGGCATTCTATTGTTAATGACTAGTCCATAAACATCTATCAAAGGGAAAAAACGGATTTCTTGCGGAAACTCCTGCTGTAATTGGCTAAATTCATCATCGGGAAGACTAGAGTAGGTGACATCGATTTCCCCCTGCCGATAACGTAACCGTCCCGCGGCAGCGGAGATGGGTAAGAAGGTGACCTGCTCAATACAAGTGTGCGCGTTATCCCAGTAACGAATATTACGCGTTAACACCAATTTCTCATTGACACACCACTCCTTCGGCCGATAAGCACCATTACCGACATAGTGAGCCGGTGAGCTCCACTGCTCTTGGTACCGCTCAATCGTGGCACGATGAACAGGGGACAGCGCCGGGTTTGCTAACAACTTAATTAAAAAGGGATGGGGTTGTGTCAACTGCAGCTGCAACGTATGGTCATCGATCGCTTGGATCCCTAAAGCTGTTACCGGTTCACGACGATGAATGACTGCAAAACTATTGAGTAACTGCAGATCAACCAAGGCATTCGATAACCGAGAGGCCGTTTTTGGATCGGCTAAACGACGCCAGCTGAATACAAAATCAGCAGCAGTCACCGGATCTCCATTAGACCAGCGCGCCTCAGGCCGTAAATAGAAGGTCCAAGTTTTACCAGCGTTACTCTGCTCCCAATGGGTAGCGACTCCTGGAACGGTCTCGCCATGACGATCTAAAACACACAATCCTTCCAACAAATTAACGAGAACATTATTTTCTGAGAGGGCGTTCGGTATTTTATGAGGATCAAGTGACTGTATTTCCCCGCCATTCGTGATGGTGAGGTGTTGCCGCTGCGCTAGCTGCCTAGTTTTAGCCTTCCCTACCACTTGTGCTGCCAATTTACCACTCAATAGTGACTCAAAAAATGCCCATACCATAATAATACTCCAGCAGGTTCGGTGGTTTTTCATCATGAATTTCCCCTGAATCTAAGCTCAATCTTAAGCTAGGATCTGATTTTAGATTAATCTGTATCCTAAATGTAAAATACAGATCTGATATACACAAAAATGTAACAATTAATATTACCCCGTAACCTGAACCATCCAGCACACCTAGCCACTGGACAGTGTTTTAAGGCTGCCAGAACACCCTACTTTATCAACCATAAACAATGGCCTCCCTGTTGTTGTACGACTGTTAATCGATCCCGATGGGCCTGAAGCTCCACTGCTGTTGCTCGTAAGATGTGCAGTGCCTGATCCCGCTGGGGGCCGCGGGCATCAGCAGCGGCGCTACTCGAGGTGAGTTGGGATTCACGCCCGTTATCAAAGCAGAGCGTCGTTTGGCCGCCAGTCATCACCAAATAGAGCTCAGCCAACAGCTGGGCATCCAGCAAAGCCCCATGCAAGCTACGCCGCTGTAAATCAATTTGATAACGACTACAGAGTGCCTCTAAACTATTACGCTTACCCGGAAACCGTTGGCGGGCTAGCGCTAAAGTATCGATCACTGTCGGGCAGAGTTGCGCCAATTGCAGCTTTCCGCCGCTGCATTGAGAGAATTCGTAATCAATGAAACCGGTATCAAAGGGAGCATTGTGGATGATTAAGGCGGCACCACGAATAAATTCACAGAATTCATCCACAACCTCGGCAAAGGGGGGTTTGTCGCTGAGAAAGGCATCGGTGATACCATGCACCGCAATGGCTGCTGGATCAATGGGACGATTTGGGCGCAGGTAGAGGTGAAAATAGCGCGTTGTGAGACGTCGGTTTACTATCTCTACCGCACCAATCTCCACGATACCATGACCTTCATGGCGCACGCCTACCCGATTCATCCCGGTAGTTTCGGTATCTAAGACAATCTGCCGTTCCATGCCGATAGTGCTCCAACGTTTTTTATGACAGACTGGCGATTTTTTAATGAGGGGTTCAGTCTAACCGATGGTCAGACAGATGGTCAAACAGATAGAAATCTTTACCGATGGAGCCTGCCTAGGTAACCCAGGGCCGGGTGGCTATGCAGCCCTGTTACGCTATGGCCCGCAGGAGCGTCTGCTCAGTGCCGGATACCGTTTAACCACCAATAATCGTATGGAATTACTGGCAGCTATTGTGGCTTTAGAGCAATTAAAAGAGCCCTGTCAGGTAAGCATTACCACCGATAGTCAGTATGTTTGTCAAGGCATTACCCAGTGGATCCAGCAATGGAAACGCCGTGGCTGGAAACGCGCTGGCCAGAAGCCGCTGCTCAATAGTGATCTCTGGCAGCGGTTAGATATCGCCTGCCGGCCCCATCAGCTGCAGTGGCACTGGGTACGAGGACATAGCGGCCATTTGGAGAATGAACGCTGTGATCGCTTGGCACAACTTGCAGCCACCACTCAAGCGACGCTAGAGGATGCAGGGTACCGGCCCTAACGCCTGAGCACTGTATGCTTAGACGCATAGCCGCGACAAACACCAGCAGGCTTCTCTTGCCATAAGAGTTTGCAGGAGACTGGTGCCGCAATGGGCTGCAGCGGCAGGATCTGCTTACGAGCGACGATCAAATATTGGCAACCAACTAGCGGCAGGCAGCACTCCGACACCCTCTGAGCAGCCACCGATGCCTGCCAAGGCACGAGTTGAAAGGTCTGATGGCTTAATATCTGATAGTTCAAGACAGAGAGCCAATCCAGCAGCCGTCGTCGACTCAACAGTCGGCAGCCACTCGGGGGTTGGTAGCACACCCCGGGTAATAACTTCCCTAGACCCAGCACGCTGGTCGGATTAAAACCACTGATTAATAGCCACCCCTGATCCATCAGCACCCGATCGGCTTCCTGCAAAATATCCTGCGGGTTTTCTGAATAAGCTAAGGTGTGTGCCAACAGACAAGCATCAAACCAGTGATGGCTATAAGGCAGCTGTGGACACACTCCGGTGACCCGGCTGGCGGATTGCGCCGGCGTAAAAGGGAGCGCGACCTGATGGGACAGGTTACACCCTTGGCAGGCCAGATCGTTGCTTAACTCACCCCATTTTAACAGCTGAACACCCGTTATTTTAGGCCACCATGGGTCAAGTTGCGCCTGTAAGGCGCGTTGGTAGTATACTCCACAGGGCAGCTCGCTCCAGTGGAGTGGCATGATCAAGCTACGCTGGGAGGCCATAGTTGCCTTAAGGGTTCCGTGGTCAATCGTTTCATCGTCATCTCCTAAGGATAGCGCCAAACTATGCAATTGCTCAATATCCCAGCCCTCAAGGATAACTATATTTGGATTCTGGTACTGCCTCACCGGCGGGCTATCCTGATTGATCCCGGCGATGCCCTGCCAGTGCTGCAGTGCTTACAGACCTATCGACTCACCCCCATGGCGACGCTCCTAACCCACCACCATGCAGACCATACCGACGGCGTGCGTGCTTTGAAAGCGACCTACCCCTCCCTAGCCATCTACGGTCCCCCAGAAACCTGTAGGAGCGGGGTGACTCACCCCATTCACGGGCCCTCCACCTTGACAGTTTGTGGGGTCACTGTGCAAGTCCTGGCGGTCCCTGGCCATACGCTTGGCCATGTCGCTTACTATCTTTCACAGGGTGCACCACATAATCCCTGGCTATTTTGTGGAGATACCCTATTTTCAGCCGGCTGTGGCCGGCTGTTCGAGGGGAGTGCCCAGCAGCTGTTCCAGTCGTTGCAACAGCTAGTAGCTCTGCCAGCGAACACACAGCTGTGCTGTGCTCATGAATATACCCTGGAGAACTTACGTTTTGCCCGGGTTGTCGATGAATCCAACCCTTTTCTACCCCCTTATCAACAAAAAATAGCCTCTCTACGCGCGCAGGGGCTGCCCAGTTTGCCAACGTCACTCCATACCCAACGGCTCATTAACCCCTTTTTACGCTGTCACCACCCTGCCCTGCAACAACGGCTTGGGTTTACACAGCCCCCGGTCTCTCCTAGTGCCGTTTTTGCTGAATTACGCCGCTGGAAAGACCAGTTTTGAAACAAACCTAACCAAGCCAATCCTAGCTTTTTATTGCCACCAGGTGGCAACCTCCCCTACAATGGCCTCTCTCTAATCAACCCACTGTCTATCGGCCAGCCATGCAGAAACTGCTTATGCTCCTCGCCTGTACGCTGTCTACTGGCTGCTCTGATCGCTGCTCTAAAAGCGCAACACTGGTCACCCGCCAGCAGAGTACGCCGTCAACCCTGCCAGGACCGCGTCAACAGCGGGGGCTACCGGATCACAATCACAGCGAACTCCCGCCGCACTTTTGGAAAACGCTGCGCAGTGAATTCCAGCTGCCAATCTCTCATCATCCCTTAGTCAAGCAGCAACAACAGCGCTATTTAAAAGATAAATACCACTTTCAACAGGTGACCTACCGAGCACAACCCTATCTCAATTGGATTGTCACCCAAATTAAACAGCGTCAGTTGCCCATGGAGTTATTGCTGTTACCGATGGTAGAGAGCGCCTTTGATCCTCACGCTCACTCCAATAAGCGCGCTGCCGGCCTGTGGCAGTTCACGCTGCAGACTGGGCGCCACTATGGTTTAATCGTCAATCAATGGTATGACGGGCGCCGTGATATCGTGCACGCTACCGAGGCTGCCTTAACCCTGCTCAGCGATTTAAACCAGCGCTTTGAGGGTGATTGGCTGCTCACTTTAGCGGCTTACAATAGCGGCGCCTTCCGCGTAGCCAAAGCCGTTAAAGCACAACAAAAGAGAGCGGGAGCGGCGGTCGACTTCTGGTCGCTGGCGTTACCTCAAGAGACCATGAGCCATGTGATTAAACTATTGGCCATTAGCGCCATCTTGCAGCACCCTGACCAACAGCAGCTCAATTTACCTGATCTAGATAGCCAACAAAGCCTCCATTACATTGATGTTGGCCAACCGTTTGCATTATCTCAGGTGGCCAGCATGGCTGGTTTACCCCTCGCACGCTTAAAAGCCTTTAACCCTGGTTATCGGCGAGCCATCACTGGCCCGAGCGGTCCTTACCATTTATTACTGCCGCACCACTGCATGGCCCGCTTTAAACAGGCTTTAGTCACGGCAACCCATCAGCAGCGACCACTAGTTACCACTGCCTGCACAGCAACACCTAGAGGACCAGCGCGTGCTGTGCCAACAGACCAACTCTAACGGTTTAGCGGTTCAAATTTCCCCCGGGGCAACCACTGGATTTTTTATTGGCCATTGCCAATTCATTGGAAAAACAGGTAGTATATCCCATGATTAAGGCTGTAGCGTTTGGCGCTCGTCTCCTAACCTGCGGTACAGTAGTCTGTTCCTCATCGCTTTGCCCAACCACTGGGCGCCGTTTATCTATTTTTCAAGTTGCTGTTCCATCTTGCTCACACGCTACGGATGGACGATTAAACAGTAAATAGGTGTCATTCTACCGATAAGAGCCCATACCACTATGTTTGAACAACTCATGAATACTCCAATAATGGCTACAACCTCTGCCACTATTCAATCACCAGCCACCCCCAAGCCGTTGCGTGACTCTGTTAAACAAGCTTTAAAAAGCTATTTTTCGCAATTGGAGGGTGAAACGGTCAACGATCTTTATGAATTTGTGTTAATGGAAGTTGAGCAGCCACTACTGGATATGGTGATGCAGTACACACGCGGCAATCAGACCCGTGCGGCTACTATGATGGGACTCAACCGCGGTACATTGCGTAAGAAATTAAAGAAATACGGCTTAAATTAACACACTAATGCCCTATGAACATTAGCCTGATTGCAGCCATGACCCCTGAACGGGTCATTGGATCTGGCAATAGCCTGCCTTGGCATCTGCCCGCTGATCTCGCTTGGTTTAAGCAGCACACCCTCTATAAACCTATTCTTATGGGACGTAAAACCTATCAATCGATCGGCAAACCCTTGCCCCAACGTCACAACATCGTACTGAGTCACCAACCAATTCATGATCCAGGGATAACTTGGGTAAACAGCCTTGCGGCTGGATGTGAAGCGGCTAGTTCTGCCGAGGAGCTGATGGTCATCGGCGGCGGCAGACTGTACCAACAGCTTCTGTCACAGGCTAATCGCCTCTATGTTACTCTGATTGAAGCCACGCTACCAGGCGACGTTTACTTTCCAGACTATACTCCCAGTCGCTGGGTTATCCAGTTTAGTGACTACCATCTGGCAGATGCACGCAATGCCTATGCCTGCCGTTTTATGATTTTAGATCGCCTGGAATGCACCGCCGATTCTGCTACTCCGATAGAGTAATACCGACACCATCTCTGTTACTACATGAGGGTTGAAAGAAATAGTGTTGATCCTCCCAGCGCAGCAAACTCAACTTCCCGCCCCACACACAGCCCGTATCTAGCGCATAAAACCCTGGGGGTGTACCCTGCCCCATTAAGGCCGCCCAATGGCCAAAGACAACCTGTTGCCCCTGAGTACTGGGCAGTGCCAACTGAAACCAAGGGATCAGGAGTGGTGGCGCTGCGCTGACAGTCTGCTTACATTGAAGTGCTAAGCGGCCATCGGGATAGCAGAAGCGGAGCCTGGTCAATACGTTGACCGTGTAGCGCCACTGCTCTACGGTCGATAACTCGCTAGACCAGTGATCCGGTTGATCACCATAGAGGGCCGCTAACAGCTGCGGGTACTCTGTAGACTGGAGCTGAGTTGCCACGGCCTGGGCGCACTGCTGCAAGGTGGTGAGATCCCACAGGGGGCTGATCCCGGCGTGCACCATCAGGAACGCAAACTCCGCATGTTGCTGAATCAGTGGCTGATGTCGCAACCACTGTAACAGTTGATCTCTATCTGGCGCTTGCAGCACTGCCTGTAGCTGATCCGCGGCCTTGGGAGCTTGGAGACCCTCAGCAACCGCCAATAGATGGAGATCATGATTGCCTAACACCACGCGTGCTGAATCGCCTAAGCTTTGAATAAAGCGTAGAACCTCTAGTGATTTTGGCCCACGCGCCACCAAATCCCCGGTGAACCAGAGCGTATCAGCCGCCGGATCAAACGCAGCTTGCCGCAACAGTGCTTGCAGTTCATCATAACAACCATGCACGTCGCCTACCAATAGTGTTGCCATGCGGGCAGTGATCTCACGCTATCCCAGTTAGTCTGCTTTTATAGTAATCCTTTTACACACCGCTTTGAAAGGCCACCGCAGTTTTTATCAAGACGATCACAGTAAGCAATGGAGCACTGCTTAGACTTTATCAAAGGATTCTGCTCCACCAAACTACAGTAGCAACCACAGCCTTTAAAATCAGTATGTATTTTATTTATATTAGCTTACAATTCACTATATTTAGGATATTCTACTTACTAATGATTAAGTTAATTTATTATTTTGTTCTTTAATAAAACAATAAAATTTTTAAGGAAAACTAATATGAATGGTATCGGGGGAAAATTTTTTCAGGTCACTTTACAGAACGAAAACACAGGGTTTACTGAAGGAGCTGATCTTAATCAAGGTAGAACTGAACTGCACATTGCTGCTAGTAAAGGCCGCATAGAGATAGTCAGTGAATTCCTAGAAAAAAGTCCAAAAACTATTAATAGCGTAGATAACTTCAATGACACCGCACTTCATCTGGCTGCTAAATATGGACATACCGATGTTGTAATAAAACTATTAGAAAATAGTTTTATAGAACCTGAATTACAAAATAACGATGGTTATACCCCATTTCATTATGCTGCTGAAAATGATCATATAGAAATTGTAGAAGCACTGCTCAAAAGAGATGATATAAGATTTGATTTGGGGAATTTTGACAAAAAAACTGCTCTTTACTTGGCTATTGAAAAAAATAATATAAAGACAGCAATCGTAATATTAAACAGTAAAAAAGTAGATCCTAATTTAAAAAGTAGTGCTAGTAGAGCCCCTCTTCACTGCGCTGCTGAAAAAAACTATCTAGAAGAGGTAGAGGCCTTACTAAACCATCGCAATATAGAGGTTAATATAAAAGATCAGTCTGGAAAAACCCCACTTCATTTAGCCACTGAAGGGGATCATATAAAAGTTGTAAAATTATTACTAAATAATAACTCTATAGATATTAACTTACAAGATAACCATCTCAATTCCTCTCTTCATTTGGCTGTTATCAAGGGATCTACTATTGTTATAAAAGCATTATTAGAAAAAAACTCTATAAAGATTAATTTACAAGATGAGCAAGGTAGAAGCCCGCTTCACTGGGCGGTGATAGAGCGATCTGCCGTTGCTGTAAAAGAATTATTGGAAAAAAATTCCACAAAACTTGATTTACAAGATAAGGAAAGTAAAACGCCTCTTCATTGGGCTGCTGAGAAAGGCCATCTGTCTAGTGTAGAACAGTTACTGAGATTGTCCCCTCCAAATTCTAATCTATACAATATGAAAGATAAATATGGCAAAACTCCTCTCCACTATGCCGTTGAAAATGGACATGGTTCTGTTGTAGAAAAATTACTAAAAGAAAACAATATAGACTTTAATTCACAAGATAACAGTAGTAGAACGCCGCTTCACTGGGCGGTTGAGAAAAATCGTGTGTCTATTGTGAAAATATTACTAGATCTCTCCTCTCCCAGTTCTAATATCCCTAACATGAAAAATAAGTTTGGAAAAACCCCGCTTCACTATGCTGCCCAAAAAGGGCATACAGAAATTGTGCGCATGTTACTAAAAAATAACTCTACAAAACCTAATTTGAAAGATAATTCTGGTAAAACTGCGCTTCATTTAGCTGCTAAAAAAAACCATATAGATGTTATAAACTTATTGCTAAAAAATCAAGTAGATCCTAATTTACAAGATAACAAACGTAACACTGCTCTTCACTATGCTATTCAAAACCATCGTATAAGCATTGCAAATAATTTAGTAGAGCATAATTCTACACAATATGAATTGAAAGATAATGTTGGGAAAACGCCTCTTCACTGGGCTGCTGAAAAAGGCCTTATAACCATTATAGACAAATTATTAAAAAAATCTGTAAACCCTAATTTACAAGATATTAATCAAAACACTGCCCTTCACTTGGCGCTTGATAATAATCAAAAAAAAATTGCAGAACAGTTGTTACTGATTGATTCTATAGAGACTGGTTTAGAAAATATTAATAAAAACATTCCTCTTCACTTGGCTGCTAAAAAATGCGTTCTCATTATTGTAGAAAAATTACTAACCGATAATTGCATCCATATTAATGCACAAAATAAAAAAAATGAAACCCCGCTTTACCTCAGTATTCACTCTGGTAAAGAGTGTCCAAAAGTCATGAAAACAATGCTAAATTGCTCAGAAGTAGATCCTAATTTAGCAGATTATCAACAATTTACGCCTCTTCACAAAGCTGCTTCAGAACAAAAAGCAATCTTTGTAAATCTTTTATTAAAAAATAAAAAAATAGATGTTAATGTACAAAACGGTATAAACAGAACCCCCCTGCATGAAACTGCTAGTTATAACAATCCAAAGAATACAAAATTATTGATAACATTTCCTAACACCCTGCCTAATATAAAAGATAACTTTAAAAAAACGCCTCTTCATATCGCTGCTGAAAAAAACAACTATCTTGTTATAAGGGCTTTATTAAAACATAGATCTATAAACCTTATCCTACAAGATAACCATGGGAAAACGCCTCTTCATTGGGCGGCTGAAAAGGGCTATAGTGATAGTGTCAAAGAATTACTAGAAAAAGAAAGTATAACTCTTGATATAAAAGATAATAAAAACAAAACATCTTTTAACTTAGCAATTGAAAAAAAACACTGGAGCACTGCAATAATTCTGATCAGCCATGGCATAACGATAACAGATTTAAGTGATACAGATATTGATTCATTAAGAGCAGAATTAGAAAATTCTTTTTATAGTCAAGAAAAGTCACAAATTTCAAAAAAAATAACTCATTACTCCAATCATTTACCGAAAAATTCTAGGGTAAAGTACTCGCGTCACCGCCGTCATTGGCAGTAACCTGAAGCACTAGCTTCCAGTGCCAATACACACCAACCCTGGGCTAGCACTCTATTTAAAGAGATCAGCAGCCTGCTGACTGGCGTACACGGGAAGTGGCCAGCCCTTTACTCCTCTTTGAAAATAACAGCGCCACCGAGCAAACCGCTCACTCTGAATATAGCCACTGACCAAGCAACCGCTTCTCACTGTGGTAATAAACCACTGGAGTATAATGCAGGCTACTGGCAAGGCCTACTCCTGCTTTTAAACTTGGTAGCTAAAAAATGGATGGTAGAGCAATACAGGCAACCCTCCACGACCCCTGACGACTCGCTGCCTCATGCTCAGGCACGACTGCAGCGCTTATTGCAGCAACAGTGTATGGATTTTTCAAGTAGTGACACGCTTCCTTACAGAGGGCACAGAGCCGAGAACTGTTACCCTTACCACTTCCTACAAAAAACAGATAGCCCTGTTTGTCAATAGAGGAGCTCTATGGACAAAGGTGTCTGCTCTAAAATCTCTCAAAAAATGGGCTCACCCTGATAAAAAGAGAATCCAAAACACTGTTGACTGTCGTCACCTGCAAAGAAAAACTTGCTCATGATGCTCTTAAAGTCCGCTAGCAGAATTTAGCTAGTGGACTTTATCCAGCAACCCTAACAGAGTATTCAGAGATCTGAGTGAAAAAGACAACAAAAACAATATGCTTTTTTAAAGATTAGATGATAAGTTTATGCATTCCTGATCTTCTAGTTACTAATCATTACTTTAGTTCATTATTTTTATCAAAAAAAATAAGCTTTAAGGAAAAAACTATGAATATAAAAATTAAAGAGGGTAATAACCCTCTCCACTGGGCTACTCAATATAATGATATAGCAACCGTAAAAAATTTACTAAATAGTACTCATCTAGATCCTAATATAAAAAATAACCATGGTGAAACCGCTCTTCACTATGCTGCTGAATATGGTTATATACAGGTTATAGAAACCTTACTAAAAGATAATCGTACCGATCCCAACCCACAAGATAAAGAGGGTAAAACGCCGCTTCATTATGCTGTTATCAATAATAATATAGATACTGTAGAAAAATTACTAGAATATGAATTTGTAGAACCTAATTTAAAAAATAGATATGGTGAAACCCCGCTTCATACAGCCACTGAATATAATCATATAGCCATTGTAAAAATATTGCTAAGCTATAATGGTACAGATCCAAATACAAAAGATAACTCTGGGGAAACCTCTCTTCACTGGGCGACTATGAAAGATTACACAGAAATTGTAAAAATGTTACTCAAGGATAATCGTACCGATCCCAATATAAAAGATGACACTGGTAAAAGTCCTCTTCATTGGGCAACTACAAATGATCATATAGGAATTGTCGTCATATTGCTAGACAATAGATCTATAACAACCAACTTAAAAGATAACGATGGTGAAACTCCTCTGCATAAGGCTGCTCGATATAATCGAGTAGACATTATAGAAAAATTACTCAATGATCATTCTACCTATTCTAATTTAAAAAATTATTCTGGTAATACCGCGCTTCACTTGGCTACTAAAAATAACCATACAAAAATTATAAAAAAATTATTAGGAAAAGTAGAGCCTAATTTAAAAAATAAAAACAATCAAACGGCACTTCATTTGGCTTCTAAATATAATTATATAGAAATTATAGAGCAATTAATCAATAATAATAGTGTAGAGCATAATATAAGAGATGGTCATGGAAAAACCATTTTTCACTATGCTGTCGAAAATGATCACCTAGCCATGGTGAGAATTTTACTAAAATATGCATTTTTAAATCCTAACTTAGCAGATAATTCTGGACAAAACCCTCTTCACTATGCAGCTAAAGCTGGTTATATAGAAATCATGGAAGAGCTACTAAAAAGTTATTTTTTAAATGATAACTTACAAGATAAAAATGGTAGAACTCCTCTTCATTTATCTGCTATAAAAGGTCATGTCAGAATTGTAGAGCAATTACTAAACCATCCTAACACAAACAATAATTTACAAGATAGCCATAGCAGAACGCCTCTTCATTATGCCGCTGCCATTGGACATAAAGACATTGTAGAAAAATTACTAAATAACAGATCTATAGAAGCTAATTCACAAGATCATGATGGTAAAACTTCTCTTCACTATGCTGCTATAAACGGTCATATAGGCACTGTAGAAAAATTACTAGAAAATAAATCTGTAAACCCTAATTTACACGATCACAATGGTAAAACCCCTCTTCATGAGGCGGCTATAAAAGGCCATATAGGCACTGTAAAAAAATTACTAGAAAATAAATCTGTAAAACTTAATTTACAAGATTACAGTGGTAAAACTCCTCTTCATTGGGCTGCTATCAACAGTTCTCTAGAAGTCGTAGAAAAACTACTCAGGAACAGCTCTGTAGAACCTGATCCACAAGATTATTCTGGTAAAACACCTCTTCATTTTGCTGCTATAAACGGTCCTGTAGGGATTGTCGAAAAATTACTAGAAAATAGATTTGTAAACCCTAATTCACAAGATCGCAATGGCAAAACCCCTCTTCATTGGGCTACTGCAAACGGTCATACAGACATTGTAGAAAGATTGCTAGAAAATAAATTTATAAAACTTAATTTAAAAGATAACCATGGTGAAACTCCTCTTCACTTAGCGACTGAAAACAATCATAAAAAAATTGTAGAAAAACTTCTAAGCCACTCTACTATAAATATTAATCTAAAAAACAACAATGGTGAAACAGCCTTTAACTTAGCCATTAAACAACAATGCTGGAATATTGCAATCATTCTGATTAGACATCATGTAACGATTACAGAACTCAGTAATGAAAATATTGAATCAATAAGAACACATATCCAACATAATTTGTATCCAGATAGATTTGAGCTTTTAAGCAAAATTAAAGATTATTCAACTCATTTAACAGAAACACCCCCAGAAAGTTTGGGGGTAAAGTCTACTCGTCAGCGTCGTCACTTACAACGACCTAAAGCCCTGACTTCTAGTGCCAACACACATCAACCCTGGGCGAGCGCTCTACTGAGAGAGATCACCAGCCTGCTTACCGGAGTACACTGGAAGTGGCCAGCCCTTTACTCCTCTTTGAAAACAACCGCTCCACCGAGCAACCCTCTCACCCTGAATATAAACACTGAGCAACCAAACGCTCCTCACTGTGGTAATCAACCACAGGAGTACAATGCCGGCTACTTGCAAGGCTTACTGCTGCTTTCAAACTTGGTGGTCAAAAAGTGGATGGGAGAGCAAACCCCCACGACTTCTGACGACTCCCTGCCTCACGCTCAGGCACGACTGCAGCCCCTATTGCAGCAACAGTGTGTGGATTTTTCAAGTGGTGAGAATCTTCCTTACAAAGGTTATAGAGGAGCCTATGAACAGAGGTGTCGACTCTAAAAACTCTCGAAAAAAAGAGGCTAACCCTGATAAAGAGAGGAGCTACAGCACTGTTCACTAGAATCAAAATAATCAGACGCCAAGCAGCACTTGCCCATTACTCTCCCAAAGTCGGTTAGCAGCATTTGGCTAGTAGCCTTTATCTGATCACCTTAACGGAATATTTAAAGGCCCGAGTAAAAAAAACACTAAAACCCGTATGTTTTTTTTAGGGATTAGATTATAATTTTTTATGTTAACAATTGTTTAGCAAATAGTTACTATGTTAAGTTTTCTTTATTACTTTATTTGTTGGAAAAACTACTTTTTTTGCAAGAGGCCATTATGGATAATCGAGAAGACGAACTTTTTGAAGCTGTTAGCGAACACAGCTTACAAGTTTTAGATGTCGCGCTTAAAGAAAATATTGATCTTAATTTTAAGAACACAAAAAGCCAAACCTTGCTTCACGTAGCTGTTCTCAGTAACGCTTCAACAATGGTAGAAAAACTACTAGAAAGTAGTTCTATAGACCCTAACCTACAAAATAATTATGGTGAAACTCCACTGCACCTGGCTGCTCAAAAAAAATATATATCGATTATAAGAAAGTTACTGAAAAACAAAACTATTAATCCTAATTTAGAAGATGGTAATGGGCGAACGCCTCTTCACCTCGCTGTTATAGATGACAGTGTAGCTGTTGTGCAAGCATTATTAGCCAATGATTTGGTAAACCCTAATGTACAAGATCATGGGGGTAAAACTCCTCTGCATTTTGCTGCAAAAAATGGCCATATAGAAATTTTACAATCATTGTTGAAAAATAAATTTATCGAAGCTGATTTACAAGACAAGAAAGGCAAAACGCCTCTTCATATATCCGTTGAGAATAATCGTATAGCAGTTGTAAGAAAATTATTAGAAAATAAATCTATCCATCCTAATCTAAAAGCCAATGAGGGTGAAACGCCTCTTCACTTAGCTGCTGAAAGAGAGTATGTAAACATTATAGAACTATTGCTAGAAAATAAATCTGTAGAACCTAATTCACAAGATAATTATGGTAAAACTCCTCTTCATTGGGTTGCTGAAGAAGGCAATATGGAAATTGTAAAAAAATTACTCAATCACCCTTATATAAAGGTTAATCTACAAAATACCTCTAGAAACACAGCTTTTAACCTGGCAGTTGAAGGACAAAACTGGGGGATTGCTGCCACTCTGATTAGCCACGGCGCAACGATAACAGATTTAAGTGACGACAATATCGATTTACTAAGAAAATACCTGCAAAATAACATTTATAACAATAAAAAAGTCATTTTAAATGGAATTAAAAATTATCAAAATAGTTTAAAAGAAATCACAATGCAAAATCCGAGAGGCTGGTACAATCAGCCACGGCCTGAAGTGCCGACTTCCAGCGCCAACTCGCATCAGCCCTACCCCAGCACTTTATATCAAGCAGTCACCAGACTTTGGAAAACAGCGGCTCCAACCAGCAACCCCTTCACCCTAAACATAGGCAGTGACCAACCAACCTCTCCTCAGCGTAGTCATAGTCTACAGGCGTACCATGCAGATCTCTTTCAAGGGCTACTCCTGCTAGTGGACTTGGCAGTTAAAAAATGGATGGGGCGGCAATATGAGCAGCCATCCGCCCCTGCAACTAACTCCCTGCCTCAAGCTACAGCACACCCGCAGCGCCTATTGCAGCAGCAGTGTGGGGATTTTTCAAGTGGTGATAACCTAACAGCCGATCCTTACAGAGGATATAGCGCCGCCGATACGCTACCAACCTTGCCACTGCCTGCAATCAATAGCTAGTACCGTTTGTTAACAATGGCAGTGCTGGAGATAGCTGCTAATCATCAGGGTAAAAACGCCAGTGAATGCTTTCCGGCCCCCTAAATCACCCAGCACAGGGGTTAGTGCCAGGCGGCCTATCAGGCTAGTCACTCGGTTGGGCCGCGTGTGCGTCAGGAGCTGATGTTGCTGGGTTGCAAAGCTAAGTGATTGGCTAAGCGACAGTACTGTTCCAGGGTTAAATTTTCTGCGCGCAGCGTGGGATCAATGCCTAAGGCTAATAGCTGTGGGGCAGTCAATAGCTCCCGCAAGCTATTGCGTAGGGTTTTGCGCCGTTGATTAAAGGCTACCCTACAGATCTGTTGCAGAGCTTGAGGGGCGGCAACCGGATAGGGGGGCTGACGATGCGGCGTTAACCGAACAACGGCTGACAGCACCTTCGGCGGCGGCTGAAACGCGCTGGCAGGCACCGGAAACAGGTAGCCCACCTGACAATAGTATTGCGTTAAGACACTCAAACGCCCGTAAGCCTTGCTCCCCGGCTTAGCCACTAAGCGGTCCACTACCTCCGCTTGCAGCATCCAGTGCATATCCTGAATATGCGCCGCTTGTTCAAATAGTGTAAAGAGCAGTGGGGTTGAAATATTGTAGGGCAGATTACCAAACAGGCGCAGCGGCTCTCCCCGTTGCTGCGCCAACGCCTTAAAATCCACCGTCAAGACATCTTGTTGAATCACCGTCAGCCGATTAGCCCATACAGCGTGCTGCTGCAGCCGCTGTGCCAGCGCCCGATCGAGCTCGATCACCGTGAGATGGCCACCGTGCTGCAGTACCGGCGCAGTCAATGCCCCCAATCCAGGACCAATCTCGACTAAAGCCTCTCCTGGCACGGGGGCTAGCGCCTGTACAATCCCCGCAATCACCCCTTGATCGTGTAAAAAATGCTGGCCAAAGCGTTTACGGGGCTGGTGCCCTAACAGCGCTCTCTCAGTCATGCGGTCCCGCTACTGGTTGTGTCAAAGTTAATGCCAGATTCACCGCGGCCACTAAACTGCTGACGTCTGCTTGGCCGCTGCCGGCTAAGGTTAAGGCAGTACCATGATCCACCGAGGTTCGAAGAAATGGCAACCCTAGGGTCATATTGACCGCTTGACCAAAGCCTTGTGATTTTAATGGGATCAGCCCCTGATCGTGGTAGAGCGCTAACACAGCATCCACCTGCAGCCGCTGCAGCTGCTGGGGCTGAAACAGCGTGTCTGCGGCCAGCGGGCCAATCAATGTCATCCCCTGTGCCCGGAGTTTCGTGAGGGTGGGATTAATAATGGTCACCTCTTCCACTCCCAGATGCCCCCCTTCACCTGCATGGGGATTGAGTCCACAGATCGCAATACGGGGCCGATCAATGCCAAACCAACGCTGCAGTCCCTCAACCAACAGCGTCATGCTGCTGATCAGGCACTCTGGGGTGATTGCCGCGGGGACTTCGGACAATGGCAGATGGGTTGTCGCTAAGGCGACCCGCAAGGTCGGCGAGACAAACAACATCAAGACCTCCTGACAGTGAGCACACTGCGCCAAATAGCCAGTATGGCCGCTAAAAGCGTAGCCAGCGTCGTTGATCACCCCTTTATGCACCGGTCCAGTCACTAAAGCAGCAAACTCACCGCGCAGACAGCCCTCCGTAGCACGGGCAATACTCCGTAATACCGCAAGACTATTAGCGGGATTTAATTGTCCTGACGTGACAGCAGCCGGAAAAGCGAGTGGCAACACCTGCAAGGTTCCAGCCCGCTGCGGTATGGGGGTCGTCTCTGGATCATACGCCAATACCGTTAAGGGGAGATCCAGTTGGGCAGCACGCGCTAACAACAGTTGCGGATCAGTCGCAATGACTAACTCGACCGGCCAAGCGCGTTGGGCTAATTCTACGACTAAATCGGGGCCAATCCCTGCTGGCTCGCCGGCAGTGATGACTAGGCGTTGTGGCAGTATCATTAGGGATTCAGTATCTTGATATAGGCGGCCGCACGCTGCTCCTGTAACCAATTCTGACTCTCTTCAGACAGCTTACGCTGCCAAAGCATCTGCATCGCCTGCTCTTTTCGAGTGGCTTCCGTGATCACGCCTTGACGGGTACCCAACCGTTCAATTAAATGCCAACCCAAGGAGGTACGTACAGGCTGGCTTAACTGATGAGGTGCCAATTGACGCAACGCCGCTGCAAATTCCGGGGCGTAGATGGCCGGATCGGCCCACCCTAAATCGCCGCCTTTGGCTGCAGAGCCTGGATCTTGCGAATAGCGACGAGCCAATTCGCCAAAAGAGTGCTCTCTCTTTTTAATCTGTTGGGCTAACTGCTGGAGTTCTGCTTTGAGCTGCTGATCAGGCTGAATCACTGACGGTTTGAGTAAAATATGCCGCGCGTGGATCTCCAAGGTGGTCGGTTGTTTAGGATCACGACGATCCTCTACCCGTAAAATATAAAAACCGACGCCGGTCCGAATAGGGCCCACCACGGCCCCTTTTTGCATCCCTTGCAGCTTGTCAGCAAATAGCGTGGGCAACGCTTCTAACCGGGCCCATCCCAATTTGCCACCGTTTAACGCCTGTGGATCACTGGAATGCGCGATCGCTAGTTGCGCAAAATCAGCGCCTTGCTGCAACTGAGTGATCAACTGCTGGGCTAATTGTTTGGTTTTTGCTAATTGTTCGGCGCTGGGATCTTCCGGCAACGCTAATAAAATGTGACTGAGCGACACTTCCACCCCTGCTTGAGTTTTTTGGGCCAACTGTTTGGCCAACATCTCAACCTCTTGTGGCAGAATATTGATTCGATGCCGTATCTGTTGTTGACGAACTTTATTGACTAATAGCTCTTTACGCAGCTGTTCACGGTAGATCGGCCAATCAAGGCCCTCTTGCGCCAATTGCTGGCGTAGTTGATCAGGCGATAATTGTGTCCGCTGGGTAATTTCTGCAATGGCTTGCTCAATCTCTTTATCCAGCACCCGTAGTCCCATTTGTGCCGCCAATTGCAGCTGTAGACTCTCCATAATCAACTGCTCACGCACCTGTCGGCGTAGCGTTGCTACCTCCGGTAGTGACTGCTGGCGTTGGCGGGCATGCAGCTGAACCGTTCGTAATAACTGAGTGATCTCACTCTCTAAAATGACCTTTTTATTGACAATCACTGCTGCACTATCGAGCACTTGGGGTGCAGCGACACTGCTGATCGCCGTGACAAACAGCAGCAGGGCCATAGCGCTCGCTTTCCAACACTTCATAACAGGGTTCCTTGATGGTAACTGTCGAGGCTCCCCTGAGGGAGACTCAACCATTCATGATTCATCGCTATTTTGGCAGGAATAGCGGCCGTTGGTAAGGTAAAATAGTGCTGGTGAGTAGTCGGTTGCAACCCAAATCACGAGTGCCCACTCCTAATCCCTGCAGTTGAAGCTGTAAGTGTAGTTTATCTTCATAGCGTCTTTGACTGCTAGTGGCCGTCAGCGCCCGCTGATAGTTAACACCGATAGACCAACAGCAGGTATTGTATTGGACACCCAGCTGTTGCTTAACCGTCTGTCGATCTTGCAGATCATAGTGGTAGCTTGCCACCACCACCCAGCGGTGATTGAATAACCAGCTGCTGGTCAAACCCAGTTGTGCAATGCCCTGTGTCTGATTGGGGTGATTCAAAGTGTACTCCCGTAACGCCGCCAACGTGGCAAACTGCCCAGTCAGCTGGATCATCCGATAAGCATCGAGACGATACTCTAGCAGGGCTTCGGTGAGCAATAGTTGCTTGGGTGATCGGAACTGGACGCCGCTGTGTAGTGACCACTGATCGCTAAGTAGTCCACTGGCGGACGCTACCCAATGCTTTGCACCACGACCCGGGAGATCATCCTCAGTTTTGATCCCAGTGCGTGTCTTACTAAACGGCCACACCTGACCTAGAGAGCACTCCCCTCGCTCCCCAAACTGTGGATCAAACCAGCGGCTGCTAATCCCCATCACCAGGTGGTTAACAGCGCTGATGCGATCTAAGCCGCTCCACTGCCGATCGGAGAACAGACTCGGGTACCCTTTTTGCATCCAAGTACTATCATAGTTAGTAATGCGGCTTTGGTCACGATAGGGTCTGTACAGATAGAGCAGTCGTGGCTCTACCGTGTGGTAGGCAGTCTGGGCGCCACTACAGGGGCGACTCCACAGCCAGCGGTGATCGATCGTCAACTGCGGCACGACCCGTTGGAGGCGTTCACGCTCTGCAGCCCCTGGCAGATCGGAGCGCCGTTGTTGATAATAGGTGGCCAGCAGTTGTGTCTCTAGCAGGCTATTCCCCCACCGGTGTGCCCAGGCGCGTTTCAACACCGGCGCCAGATGCCATCGGGTGGCCGAGGGTTGGCTCCAGTGACTACTGTTTAGCTGGGACAACTGGGCATGCAGCTGAAAATCCACTGCTCCCGTGAGCGCCTGAGGGGCAAAAAAGGTGAAAGCCCACTGCGGTTGTAATCGGTAACTTCTACTATTTTCCGCTTGAAAGAGTTGAAAATCGCGGCTCAAGAGGTAAGTGTCCCACTGTGGGCTGCTATAATCGATGCGATACGCTTGGGTGGCATAGTTATCCGTTACACGGCCATAGTGAGATTTTAAATCGGAAAAATAGTATTTATCGCTCACTTTGGTATGATTAATATGAAAGCGCCAATGCTGCTTCAAGAGTCCTTGATGTTGCCAGTGAAACAGATAACGGGAGCCCGTTGCCGGCTGTTGGTCATCACGATGTAAATAGTCATAGGCCACTGTCCCTAAGCCTGGGGCCAGCAAGTAACGCCCCTCCAGCTGCCACTGTAGGCCCCGCCGGCCGATGTAGTGTGGCGTGACGGTGGCATCCAGATTGGGAGCAATCATCCAGTAGTAGGGGAGTGATAGCTCCCATTGCTCTTTAAAGCGCTGCCGCCGCCAGCTGGTGGGGAGCGACACGCTAGGGCTTAAAAAACCTGAACGGCGTTGGTCACCGATGGGCAGCTGCCAGTAGGGGCTATAGAGGACTGGGCAGCCGGCGATTAAAAAGCGGGCATGCCAAATTTTGGCGATCTGCTGCTGGCTATCGATCACCAGTTTAGAGCCTTTAATTTGCCAACTATTATCCCCGGGCAGGCAGGTGGTAAAGCTTCCCTGCTGGATCAGACGATAACGGTCGGATTGCTGCAGTCGCGCCGCATGGCCTCGCCCCTGGCGCCCCACGCACTGATAATCGACCGCTTGCATCAGTAGCCACTGATTGTCTACCGTATAGGTGGCCTGACGGCCCCGTAGGTGAATGTTTGGATCAGTATAGCGGACGTCGCCAGTGGCTTGAATCACTCGCGGCGGCGCATTATCGAGCTGTAATCGCTCAGATAGCAAGCGCCACTGGCCCTGCCATACGGTGACATCCCCGAAGAAGCAAGCTTGTGATTCTCCCTGCAATATCCCCTGCTGAGCAGTTATCATCAGGGGAAGTGGGTGCCGATCAGCCAGGTGTTGCAACGGCACTGCAGGCGGCACACCCAGCAGACACTGGGTGCAGAGATCCATGGCTTGCGTGAAACGAGGAGAGGTTGCCACCAGGCACAACAGCAGGAGTAACGCTTTTTTCATGATGAGTGTGGTGCAGTGGTTACTGTTATTCAAAGGGGGCAATGGACTCCCTAGCGAGCAATCCCCAGCAAGGATCGGTATCATACCCTACATTGGCATGTAAAATACGCCAACTCAATGGTTAAAGGCAATTTAAAAGGAGAGCCATGCAACAGTGGGGAGCCATTCTTGGTCTATTGTTAGGTTATTTACTGGGTGGGTTTTGGGGTGCCTTACTAGGCCTCTTTCTGGGACAGCAGTTTGCGCAAGGGTTAGGCGAGCAACAGCGCTTTTCTAACCACTCATCCCGGGGTACCTCACAATTTTTACAGGCGCTATTCGCTACCTTAGGTCAGCTGAACAAAGCTAAAGGTCGAATCACTGAGCAGGATATTCAGTTCGCTGAACAACTGATGAATCAACTGCAGCTCAACTCCGAGGCACGAGCCTTAGCACGACAGGCCTTCCGCCAGGGCAAACAGCCACGCTTTCCCCTGCGCCAACGGCTACAAGCTTTCCGGGTGACGGCTGCAGCCCGTCCTGATTGGTTACAGCTGTTCTTACACATTCAGCGACAAGCCGCGGTGGCGGCTGGTGTTGAGCTGCCTGAGGTGCAGCGGATACTCGGGAGCATTGCCGAAGAGCTCCCGTTATCATCCCGGCAGCTGCAACAGCTGCTGAGCTTATTGGCCGCTTCCTCTCCGTTCGGCAGCGCTGGTTTCAGCCACTATCGCTTTAGATGGCAAGAGGCACAACAGCACGCTAGCGGATCTGAGTACGATGATACCTACCAAGCGCCGGCTGGCTCTCAAACGATGAGCTTAAGAGAGGCTTACCAGGTGCTGGGTGTCGAAGCGAGCGAGGCGCCCCAGAGTATCAAACGGGCCTATCGAAAGCTGATGTTCCAACACCACCCTGATAAATTAGCAGCTCAAGGGCTTTCAGCTTCCAGGATGGAGCAAGCCAAACAGCAAGCGCAAACAATCCAAGCCGCTTATGATCTCATCAAACGCCAGCGGAATTTTAAATAGGAGTGGGCAGCTACTCTGGGTCAATGGTCCTCATGAAAGCCCGTTTCGGTTGGAATCTAGCGGATATCACCGGGGATGCCCTCCGAGTAACTGCGCTACTGCCTGCTGTAGCGGTGCAGTCTCGATGGCGCGTAACAATTTGCCGATATAGTTGAGTTGCCGCCGTGCGGCCTGAGGCTTTAGGTGACGCGCCTCTAGAATGGCGCGGTACAACCGCTCCTCTAGCGGCAGCTTCAGCAGCTGGTTCTCTTTGAGTGCCACCAGCTGTGCACCAAAAGCACGCAACACTTGTGCCTCCCGCTTTAATTGACTTTTACTGGGGACGGTACTGGAAGCTGCTGAGGAAGCGCTGTGATCTTTAGGCAATCTGGATCTCCTGACGATGAAACCGCTATTTTAACAGGAGCGCATTAAAGCTGCCAAAAATCGCTGCAGTTTTGCTATGCTAGCCAACTATGACCTTGTGAATCCACCAAGATAGCCTCTTATGACGACCCTCACGCCTATTGACGCACAGCGACAGCCGCTAGAACAAGCGGTCGCACAAGCTTTAACCCTGGCCGCACCCCACAGTGATGCAGCAGCGGTACACCTAACGAAAACCATTGGTTTGAGTGTCCAAACACGCTTGGCGGTGCTGGAGCAGCTTGAGTTCAACCAGCAAGGGGCCTTGGGGATTACCGTTTACCGGAATCACTGTAGTGGTAGTGCCTCAACGACCGATCTGAGCCCAGAAGCCATTGCCCACACGGTGCAAGCGGCCCTGGAGATCGCCCGTTTCACCTCAGCGGATCCCTACGCAGGTTTAGCTGATCCTGAGCGACTCGCCTTCGAAGCGCCTGATCTGGATCTCTATCATCCCTGGAACTTCACCCCAGAGGCCGCAACGCAGTGGGCCATGCAGTGCGAGCAGGTGGCCTTAGCCGCCGATCCACGGATTGTCAATAGTGAGGGTGCGACGCTAGAGAGCCACGATAGCCTGACCATCTACGGCAATAGTCTGGGGATGCTACAGAGCTATTTAAGCAGTCGGCACACCCTCAGTTGCTGTGTGATTGCTGAGCAGCAGGGGCAGCGGCAGCGTGATTATGCTTATACCGTGGCGCGCGATCCTAGCGATCTGTGGACCACTGAGCGGGTTGGTAGCGAGGCCGCCCGCCGAGCCCTCGCCCGCTTAAACCCCCGTCAACTGCCGACACAGCAAGCGCCAGTACTCTTTGCAGCCGCGGTAGCCCCTTCGCTCTGGAAACATCTGGTAGCCGCACTCAGTGGCAGTAACCTCTACCGTCGATCTTCGTTTCTATTAGATCGCTTAGGTCACTCGATCCTGCCCGAGTGGCTCTCGATTGATGAACAGCCGCATCACGCTAAAGGACTCGCCTCAGCGCCCTTTGATGCCGAAGGCGTGCGGACCTGTGCACAGCCCATCATCACCGCTGGTAGTCTACAGACCTATCTGTTAAACAGCTATGCGGCCCGCAAATTAGGCCTGCAAACCACTGGCCATGCTGGCGGGATCCACCACTGGCAAGTCAGTCATCAATCGCTGGATTTTCAAGGATTACTGCAGCTCCTGCAGCGCGGTCTGCTGATCACCGAGTTGATGGGACAGGGGGTCAATCTGGTCACCGGAGACTATTCACGCGGGGCCGCCGGTTTTTGGGTCGAGCACGGCGAGATCCAATACCCAGTGCATGAAATCACCATCGCCGGCAACCTCAAGACCCTGTTCAAAGAGATTGTGGCGATTGGCAGTGATCTTGAAACCCGCTCGGCTATCCATACAGGCTCTATTTTAATAGCTTCGATGAAAATTGCTGGTCACTAAAAACAACCATCTGCCAGCGGTATTGATGGTTAGATCGCTCAAGGTGGTGGGCAGCAGCCACTGTGCTGGTCCAGAAAAATTAGACCTATTTTAAAGAGAAATCGGAAGCCGTATTGCAGGTAGTGGTCTATAATGACTGGTAGTGAAATTGGTGGTGGGTCCAACTGACTGATGGGGCAAAATGCAGGTCTCATATAGACTTCCGAAACCAAGCATAAATCTTAGATAAAATTGATGAGGATTGAGTTGATAATTCCTGCTATCAGTCAGTTGGACCCACTACCCAATTATCAAAGTATGCTAGCCATGGCTTGTAGTTATCTATGGCTGCCCATGTGAAACCTCAACGGGCTCTAAAAACATCTTCAAGTTTTTTAATAGTACTTTCAACTAGTTTAAAGTCCCATCTACCATCGTCAAACAGAAATTGTATACGTTTTTTTGTTTTTCTAATAAGCTTCAAATGTTCTTCTGAACGACCAGGCATGTTCTCCAAATGTGAAAGGTAGGCTAAAAAATTCTCTTTTTCTTCCGCTTCAGAAATCTTTTTAGGAGTTTCACCTGTGATTGAAGTGGTTTTATTCAACACCATCAGGTAGCGTCGGGATACTAACTCCAGCTGACCACCCTCACAACTCCGAAAGTGTCTCACTTGATCAGACTGTAACTGCTCTTTCAGTGAGCGATTAAACTGGTAGGTGAGTTGTAGCGCAACCCTGTGGGCATTAATCTGTTGTTTGCCTATCCGATAGTCATAACTAATCTTGAATAGAGGAAACGGAATAACATTTAAACCTAGTATCACCCTGGTCGGAGCTCGTGATTTTTTAAATTCCTGTTCTACCAGGATACCAGGGGTTCCGGCATCATAGCTCCACTCTCCCCTCAGGCCTAGCCAAGGAAACTGTGGCACATAAGCTGCAACATGGGCATCCACCCCCCTGGCTGGTCGTGTAAAGTCAGTCAGACTGTTTTTTAGCGCCCGGTTACCGCTGAGTGGTAGATAACCATTGACTGCTAATTTCAGAAAATCATGCTGGATTTCACTGCCGACACTGCAGCGCTGGTGATGTTCTTTTAATTGATAGTCGTAAAATAGATTCAGCCCCCAGCGGGTATCAGCACCGTTCCACCAGCGTTGCCCAACACCAATAGAGAGGAGTTGCCCGCTTGGATAGTGATTCAATCCTAATTGGGCGAAGGGGATCTCTGTGGCATCATCTCCCAAGCGTAACAGCCCGCTAATAGCCCCCCTTTGCTGTGAGCGGCTATTGCTGCGGTTTAGGGGCCAATCAACTACCACTGTACCTCGAGAGCCGCGCCACTGTCGGGAGACCCCACCGGCTTGACTGTTAGGCTGCACAGTATGAATAGGGTGACTGGCTATTGCGGGTAATATAGCTAACAGCATTGAAAAAGATGATGTTAGCAGGACAGTAACACGGTTGATTAAGTAAGACATATACACTCCATTGCTTTATAGGAAGCTCTAGTATCAGCCGGTGATCATTCAGGCTCGATATAGCCAAACAGCTCATCCATGCTCTCAAGGAATTCTCTGCCACGATCAGTTATATCGGGAGACGGGCCTTTTACCAACCCCTTTGAGATGCCTTCTGAATTGATGTCTTGAGCCAACTTACGCTCATCAGTCGTTGCCTCTGGCGATTGCTGAGTAACGGACGTTGTTGGCAACGTTTCTGCTTCATTTTCAGGGGTAGACGAGCTTACTGGCTGCTGGTGCCGCTCTACCTCAGACCGAGGGAACGTCACCGCAGAACTGGCAGAAGATAGATCTGGCGGAGGCGGAAAAGCAGACGACGCTGGATTGTTACTATCAGGTGAGATTGTTCCCGATGCCGCAGACCCCAACCCAACCATATTAGGCACTGTCGCTGCCCCTAGCTGCTGCTGAGCAGCGGACACTGATGATGGCGTCTCTGACCTTTGCTGCCCCTGATCAAGGGGTTCGCCAAAGCTCCCGAAACCCCCTGCGCGTAAATTAATTAAATCTTCAGACTCACCGGTTGTAATATACCCATCAGTGCTTCCTATATGTTCTACATCGCTTCTAGTTGCTGTGTTGGTAGTGATTGGTTCCTGTGGAGACCCACTGTGGTTGGTGGAAAGATTTGGTCCATTTTTTATTCCTGACATAGTACCTCCATCGGTATCATTGAAGCTATTGCTTGTTCTTAACGTAAGAACTCCGGGGATGCGAGCAGCCCCGCCGACGATCATATCCCACACTTTGGGGAGAACACTATGTATCGTCACAGGGGCCATAGGTTTTAAAATACTGAAGAACATGCGCCCTGCTGTAGGGGCAATAGATTTCATAATTTTTAAAAAACTGGAGATCGTGTACTCTGCTACAGGGACAGTGTATTTCAATACAGAGATAGCAGTTTTCGAAAAACCGACAATTTTGTTCAGCACTAAGTTTTGTCCTTCCGCTGTTGCGTTTATAGAATTTTCGCGGATGGGAGCAGCCTCTCGATTGTCTTGTAAGGCATCGGGGATGCGAGCAGCGTCTTGCTTTCTTCCATTCCTTAAGGCTGCCCTGCTCCTGCGACAACACCATACCCCCAGAATAATAGTTCCGCCAAGAGACAGCATAGCGGTTATTATCCAGCTTAATGATTCTTGACCACTATAACCTATTGATTGATTTATATTATTTAGTTTTTCACCAAAATTATTTAGTGATTGATGAATATAATTAGGGATTGGTGGTAAGGATCTCCTGATACGTCGTTGGATTTCCTCAGCATTAGCATACACTTCATTCGGGAAGTCTGGTAAATAATCCACAGCGCTTTCCCAGTATTCCTTCAGTATTAATTGTGGTGAAGGATCACCCATATTTGCTGCGCAGTTCTCCCCTTGCCTTACCACGGATTCTATATCTTTTTTATCTGTTCTTTGGAAAAGGTATTTTGCCCCACCCCCTGTTACGTCAGTTGGTTTTTCTAGTACCTCCCGAAGCTTTCCTTCATGCAGATTAGGGTCTAATTTTTCATTACAATAAACTACAGCCTCTTCAGTAGATGGTATACCATTTCTTATATTTTTCTCATTTTTCATCATTGGTTTACAATATCTATGTATTTAGGAGTTTATTGTTGGTATGTCATTGGCGGCCAAATTTTTATAATCAGAGGCCATTGTTAAAGAATTATTTAAAAAACTAGTATAACTATCTGTTGTCATAGATACCATTTGACTGCCTAAAGAATCTACCACCCTGGATTGTCTAGCCTTTTTTTTCTGATCATTCGGTTTTACAGTCATAGTGCAAGATCTTTTTTTACTATCGATAGGCGTAGAACCATCATCACTTGCTGCATTACTAGCGGTGGTTGGGCCAGTCTTTTTTTTCCGCTCCTTGATAGGTTTTCTTCGGTAATTGGCAGGGGTGCCAGAAGCAGTTGAACACGTTGTAGGACTGTCGTCAGTACAGACAGTTTCAGGGGTTTCAGCAGTGGTTGGGCTAGTCTTTTTTTTCCGCTCCTTGATAGGTTTTCTTCGGTAATTGGCAGGGGTGCCAGACGCAGTTGAACACGTCGTAGGACTACCGTCAGTACAGACAGTTTTAGAGGTTTCAGCAGTGGTTGAGCTAGTCTTTTTTTTCCGCCCCTTGCGAGTTTCTCTTTGGTCATTAGTTACTGGACTAAGATATCTATTCCATTCGTAGTGTAGGCGATCAGTTACTGGACTAATATATCTATCCCATCCATAGTGTAGGTACTCAGCCACCGCACCCCCATGATAGTATACAACATATACCCCAGTGGCAACTGCAGTAATAGATATAACCGATGGGAGAACTATTGATACTGGAGTCCAAAATTTTATCGGATCATTAATGATGGATTTAATGAACATTTTAACTTCTTTGGGAAAACTAAGAGTAATTGGATGATTATCTGGATATTTCTGATACTTCTTTGAAGTTGATGAGAAAAAATTAACAACATCGACTGAAACATTATCTATTTTCAGCGCCGATAAACATTCGGCAAGCGCTTTAATCACTCTATTACTTATAATCATCTCAGATGATGAATTTGTTTGTTCTCCTATAGAATGGCGTAACATGTTCAAATCACTCGGTGGACACCCTACATCAACTGCAAGCATAACATCCTCCTACCAAAGTTGCTCAGTGTTCCCTCAAGATCGGGGCGACTCTCCGGGAGACGAACTCCTATCCCTCTCTCTTCCCAGTTGGTATTGTCGTAGGCTGTCACCATACTTTTGTCACCAACCAATCTTAGGATAGTTCATTTTTTTATTTTTTTTGTTTTTTTTGTTCTGATTAATCAGCGGGGTAGCAGCACCAGGGGGGCACTGTTGAGGCAGCCGCTTAATCGTTGGCTGTCTGCTGCGCTAAAACCGTATGACGCGCTTGCACTCGCTTGCCCGCCCGCTGAAAATGCGCTGCTAACTGATTGACCACATAAACTGAGCGATGGCGTCCTCCGGTGCAACCAATCGCCACCGTGAGATGGTGACGATCATGGCGCTCGATGATCGGCAGCCACTCAGCAAGATAACTCGCCGTTTGGCTAATAAAGTGCGCTACTTCAGAATGCGATTTAAAAAAAGTGACTACCGACTCATCACGCCCATCCAACGGCCGTAGCGACCAATCCCAATAGGGATTGGGTAAAAAACGGACATCAAACAGGTAATCAACGCCCCTGGGGATCCCATACTTGAAACCAAAGGACTCAAAGACCAACCTTAATGAGATCTCAACTTCATCAACTAAGCGGTCGCGGATGATCTCTGCCAACTGATGAACCGACAGCTGGCTAGTATCAATAACTAAATCTGCTTTAGCCCGCAACGGCACCAGCAGTAGTCGCTCCTCAGCCACGGCGCTCTCTAAAGAGTCATGACGGTGTGCCAGAGGATGACCGCGGCGTGTATCACTATAACGCTGCATCAAGATCAGCGGATCAGCTTCTAAAAACAGAAACCAAGGGGTGATCTCACCAGGCAACCCCTGTAGCACTCGCTCTAGGGCTGCTAATGTGGCAGGTAAATTACGAATATCTAGGCTCACGGCGCAGGGGGTTCCCTGCGCCACTAACAGCTCAATCAACGGGGGCAATAATTTAATCGGTAAATTATCAACGCAGTAGTAGCCCCTATCTTCTAGAAGATGCAGGGCTACCGATTTCCCCGAACCAGAGTGACCACTGACCAGCACTAAGCGCATGGGCGCTCCTGCCGGCGAGCCTCTGTTCCCTTCACAGAGGGTCGAGCCTCTCCCTTGGTGGCAAAAACTAGTGGTGCAGCCGTTTATCTTTGTGTTTTTTTAATAGACGAATCAATTTATCGATCAAACTATCAATCGCCGCTGTCATCGTCGCTTCCCTCGCGGTAGCATGCAGATCCTCCCCATTCGCTTGTAAGGTGGCCTCTGCAATATGCTGCATCTTTTCAACCTTTAAGACCACATGAATCAACGGGATGGGATCAAAAAAACGGGAGAGTTTTGGGACTTTTTCATTCACATAATCACGTAAGTGGGGGGTAATCTCAAAGTGCTGCCCAGAAAGATTGATTTGCATCAGTTAACTCCTTAATCACATCCATCAGATCTCTCTATCACAGTGTACACGGCAACCGCTTGCAAGGTGAGCGTGCTGCCTGTCTGCCTGTGATAACGTTAGAACAAACCCTTCCAGTCACTATAAGCGAAATCCTTCCCCCAAGTAGACCTGTTGCACCGAGGGGTTGTGGAGGATCTCCGTTGGGGTTCCCTGGGCTAATACGACCCCCTGTGAAACAATATAAGCATGCTCACAGACCGTTAAGGTCTCACGCACGTTGTGATCAGTAATCAATAGTCCTACCCCCTGTCGCCGCAAACGCTGAATCGTTTTTTTAAGCTCAATCACTGAGATAGGATCCACCCCAGCAAAAGGTTCATCCAATAAAATAAATTGTGGATTAGCCGCCATCGCGCGGGCAATCTCTACCCGCCTACGCTCTCCGCCCGAGAGCACTTGGCCCAACTGCTCACGCAAAGCCCCCAGGTTAAAAGTCTCTAGCAAGGCTTCTGCCGCAGCTAGTTGGCCTTGACGCGTGAGATCAGAGCGCAGCTCTAACACCGCCATCAAGTTATTAAAAACGGTCAGGCGGCGAAAAATAGAGGCCTCCTGTGGCAGATACCCCACCCCTAGACGAGCTCGGGCATACAACGGCAAAGCACTGATCTCGCGATCATCAATAAAGATATGACCGGCATCACAGCGGATAATCCCAGCCACCATATAAAAGGTGGTGGTTTTTCCGGCACCATTCGGACCCAATAAACCAACAATCTCACCCGACTGCACTGTCAGACTCACGTCTTCAACGACGGTGCGCCCTCGATAGGCTTTTGCTAGTCGCACTGCTTTCAACTGGGCCATGGCGGCTTCATGGTTTCTGCTTCACTGGTTGCTGCAGCTGTTCTGGCCATAACAGCATTTTGACCCGTTGCTGAGCAGCACTCTCTGCCTGAACGCGCTGTTGTAAAAGATGGTAAGTAATGCGATCACTCTGAATCTGATTATCACGCAGTTTAAGGCGTGCCTGCTGCTGTAAAATCAAGAGACCTTTCTGAGCATGATACTGCATGGTCTGCCCAGAGCCATGAACCGGTTGTTGATCCTCTAACAGCTGATAAAAGGTAGCTGGAGTCCCCGTGGCCTCCACCTCTTCTTGCCCTGATTGATTGTTAATTCGGGTGATCACCACCCGATCGGCGTGGATTTTAATCGATCCTTGCGTAACAACCACTTGCCCACTAAAAGTCATGCGGTGGCTGTTTAGATCGAGTGATTGACGCTGGGAGACAATTTCTATCGGCTGTTGGCTATCCCTGGTTAACGCGCTCAGTGGTCCCGTGAAGAGCACCAAAAGCAGCAGGAATAATAGGCTAAGCGTGTGGTTGAACAGCATAGTGAGTTTTCACTGAATTCAGCAGCGTAAAGACCCGCTGGTTGAAGTTACCCCGTAAGCCGTTGCCCCGGGAGATAAACTGCTGCCCAGAGAGGGTCACACGCTGATCACTCTGGATCGCCTGATCAATGAGATCAATCTGCACCTGCTCTGTCACCATTTTTTGCAACGCCGTATCTGCCATCAAGCTCCTGATCTCAATATTACCACTTAAATAGAGCTGCCGCTGCTGCACTAATCGTGCCTGGTTGGCGTGCACCACCCAACTGATCTGCTGGGACGCATTAAATAGCTGTAGCTGTGGCTGTTCAAAATAGCTGATCTGCCCTCGTGCGTCATGTTGAGCGGCCGCCGCTGCTAAACGATAATGAAGATCTCCCTGCGCATCGTAAACCACCGTGACCAGGGAGTGACACTGATGTTGTGGAGAGAAGCGCTCAACCAGCGCAGAGTGGCCGGCTCGCTTGGGCAGCAGCGCCAGCCAAATCCCCAGCCCTAAAGCGATGAGTGCCAGCAATCCGCTGACGCCTGACTTCACTGGATGGCTCCTCCTGAGGAAGCCGGCGACAGTTCCATACCGGGAAACTGCTGGTGGGCTAATAACAGCAGATCACAGAGCTCACGGACGGCACCCTGACCACCCGCTTTGCGGGTTACATAGTGTACCCGCGGCAGCAACCAGGGGTGCGCATCCGTAACAGCCACTGCTAAACCGACCTGTTGCAGCACCGGCCAATCTATCAAATCATCGCCAATATAGGCTACCTGGTCCGCTGTTAACTGCAGTCGTTGCAGCAGCTGTTGAAAAGGGGTTACTTTTTCTCGTTGACCTTGATACAGATGCTCAATCCCTAACATCGCTGCCCGATCGTTCACCATGCGTGAGGTTCCACCAGTGATGAGAGCAACCTCTAGCCCCAAGGCTTGCAGCAGTCGAATCCCATAACCATCCTGTACATGAAAACTTTTTAACTCCTCACCACGGCTATCTCGATAGATTAACCCATTGGAGAGTACCCCATCAACGTCACAGATCAAAAGACGAACCCGCTGTGCTTGCGTTAATAGTGTAGCGTTGATTGGTCCATAAACGGTTTCCACCCAATCACCCATTAGACGAGCCCTGCTTTTAATAGATCATGGAGATGCAGCACCCCCTCTAGCCGCTCCTCAGCCATCACCAGCAAAGTGGTAATCCGATGCGCCTGCATCAGTTCCAATGCCTCCATGGCTAAACAGTGTGCTGAAATGCGTAGGCCGCCGGGGGTCATGAGGTCGCCAATTCTCGTATGGTTTAGATCGAGGGCCAAATCCAAAGCCCGTCGTAAATCTCCATCAGTAAACAGCCCCTGCACCCGCTGCTGCTCATCGCAAATCACCGTCATGCCCAGGCCATGCTGGGTCATGGCTAACACCGCATCACGCAGTGACGCTTGTGGGGCAATCTGTGGAACCAAATCGCCACACCGCATGATCTCTTTCACCTGTAACAGTAATCGCCGTCCTAGCCGTCCGCCAGGATGCGACTTCGCAAAATCCTCCTGGGTAAAACCACGTGCCCGTAACAGCGCCACGGCTAGTGCATCACCCAGAACCAAGGTTGCAGTGGTGCTGGAGGTCGGCGCCAAACCCAGCGGACAGGCCTCTTTCAAGCGCCCAATATCCAGGTGGACATCAGCGGTCTGTGCCAAGGTGCTACCGGGCTCGCCCGTGATGGCGATCAAAGGCGAGGGTAACCGTCTGAAGCCCCCTAGCAGCGCCAGCAACTCTGGCGTCTCTCCAGAGTGTGACAATAACAATAGGCAATCTTTGGCACTCAGCATCCCCAAATCGCCATGGCTCGCTTCACTGGGATGGACAAAAAAAGCGGGGGTTCCCGTGCTGGCCAGGGTTGAAGCAATTTTACGAGCGATATGTCCCGATTTGCCCACCCCAAGCACCGCAACTTTACCACGACAGTGGTAGAGCTGCTCACAGGCCTGAGAAAACGCCGCTTGCGCAATGGTCTGCTGCAGTTGTTGGAGGCCAGCCAGCTCTATGGCTAATACCTCCTGCCCCCAGTGTTGAAACTCAAATGGTGTCATTCCGGTTCATCTCATCTCCTGGCGCCAACCACTACACTACTGCTTCCGAAATCAATAGACAATCCCTGATGAGGATCAGTCAGTACCCGCCATCATAAGAATAAGCATTGAGAGTGCCTGTAGAAAAGCCTATTATTCGCCATTATGGATTGCCAGCGTTAATGCTATAAACAAAGAGCCTCTAGAATGCCAAAAAGTAGGGCCCCCTTGGTACAGCTGTGTGACATCACCTTTGACTACCCAAGGCGGCGGGTTTTTGACAATATCACACTCTCGATCCCTACGGGAAAGATTGTAGCTTTGATGGGACCTTCTGGCTGCGGTAAATCAACGCTGCTGAAGTTGATTGGTGGGCAGCAGCGGCCACAAACAGGAGCCGTACTCTTTAAACAGCAGAATATTCCAATGCTGCCACGCCAACAGCTCTATGCCCTACGTAAAAAGATGAGTATGCTGTTTCAATCAGGGGCCCTGTTTACCGATCTGACCCTGTTTGATAATGTGGCCTTTCCACTACAGGAACATACGTCACTACCCCGGGCACTCATTCACACCCTGGTCATGATGAAATTGGAAGCCGTTGGGTTACGAGGTGCTGCCCACTTCATGCCCTCGACACTCTCTGGCGGCATGGCTCGACGGGCCGCCTTGGCACGGGCTATTGCCCTCGATCCAGAGCTACTGCTGTTCGATGAACCCTTTGTGGGTCAAGATCCTATCACGACTGGTATTTTAGTGACCTTAATCCGACAGTTAAATCGATCACTTGGCATCACCTGTCTCATCGTTTCCCATCAGATCTCTACCCTACTCCGGCTCGCTGATTATGGTTATATTATTGCCGATCAACAGGTGATCTCCCAAGGAACCCCGACTCAGCTCCGCCATTCTACCAACCCGAAGACCCATCAATTTTTAAAAGGTCTTGCCGATGGACCTGTGCCTTTTCACTACCCAACCACAGACTATCATCAAGCCCTGTTTACGCCATGTTATTGAAACTCATCACCCTACTGGGCTCCCAAGCGGTGCTGTTTTGCAGCACCTTTGGGCGTGCCGGATTGATGTTGTTCCAAGCGCTGATTAGCCGTCCACAACTGGCCAAACAGTGGCGATTGCTCCGCTATCAACTCTATCAGTTGGGGCTACAATCGGTACTGATTGTGACGCTTTCCGGCCTGTTTATTGGCATGGTACTCAGTCTGCAAAGTTACCTGGTGTTGGTCACCTACGGCGCCGAACAGAGCCTGGGGCAGATGGTAGCGCTCTCGCTGCTACGTGAGCTAGGTCCAGTCATCACGGCACTGCTGTTTGCTGGGCGGGCCGGATCAGCGCTGACGGCGGAGATAGGACTGATGAAGGCTACCGAGCAGCTGGCATCCCTAGAGATGATGGCGATCGATCCCTTACGCCGGCTGATTGCACCACGCTTTTGGGCTGGCTTCATCAGCCTGCCTTTATTAACCTTACTGTTCATTGCTGTCGGTATTTGGGGCAGTGCGCTGGTAGGCATCGACTGGAAAGGCGTAGACGCTGGCCATTTTTGGCCACTCATGCAGTCGGCTGTCAGCTGGCGCCATGATGTTTTGAACGGGCTAGTCAAAAGTGCGGTATTCGCGATAGCCATCTTGTGGATTGCACTGTTCAATGGTTATGATGCGACACCTACCGCGGCGGGCGTTAGCCAAGCGACTACCCGAACCGTGGTATACTCTTCTCTAGCCATTTTGGCTCTGGATTTTTTATTAACCGCTCTGCTGTTTGGCCAGTAGTAATATTAGGAAACTCGTGACGATGCCACCGTCTAAAAGTATGGAGTTCGGCGTAGGTATTTTTATACTCGCTGCCTTGCTTGCACTGCTGTTTATCAGTTTAAAAGTCGCTTCTAACAGCGAATTTAAGCGTGAACCCTCCTACGCTCTCTACGCCACTTTCGACAATATCAATGGCCTAAAAATTCACTCCCCAGTAAAAATTGGGGGCGTTACCGTCGGGAGAATCACTCACATTACGCTGGATAGTGACTATCGCCCACGGGTGCAATTAGCGGTGGCCAAACGCTATGATGCCTTGCCGGCTACTAGCCGCCTAGTGAGCAGTACTGCAGGCTTATTAGGGGAGAAATATCTAGCGCTGGTCCCCGGTTTCGTTGATTCGGAGGTCTCTTCTCTGAAGTCTGGTGATACTATTGAAGAGACACAATCTTCTCTTGTATTAGAAGAGTTGATCGGCCAATTGATCTATTCTCGCAAAAAAACACCGTAAGGCATGACGATGTTAAAAGGTCACTGCTCCCGTCTGTGGTTACTCTGCTGCGCTGCTCCGCTACTATTACTGTTAGCCCTGCCAGCCTTTGTTGATGAATTAGAGTCCAGTAATCCTTATCAATTGATGCAGCAGTTAGCCCAGCGCACTTTTGAAAGAATCAACCGAGAACAACAGCAGATTACACACGATGTCAACTACTTGCGAGTCATCGTACGCCAAGAGCTGATGCCCTTTGTCCATATCCGCTACACCGGTGCTTTGATTTTAGGCCCGCTGTTTAATACGCTGGATGCCGAGCAACAGCAACGCTATTTTCAAGCGCTGGAAGCGTACCTTGAGCAGAGCTATGCTGAGGTATTAGCACTCTATCGACAATATGACTATCACCTTGAGCCTGAAAAACCTTTTACAAACCGCACCGTGGTTACCGTTCGATTGCATCTGTTGCGAAAAGCCTTAACACCGTTACGAATCGATTTTAAATGGCGCCAAAATAGTAAAAACCAACAGTGGCAACTCTATGATATTCTCGTGGAAGGGATCAGCCTGATCGCTACCAAACAACAGGAGTGGACTGCCCTGCTACGTCGATTAGGCTTTGAAGCCTTCATCGAACAACTGCACGAGGATGCTCGACAATCCGTAACCCCCCAGGAAGGCTAACCATTAATAGGCTCGAAACACTTCAGTGGGCACTCGATCACCACCATCGATTAACCCTACACGGAGTATTAGACTATACTACCGTGACCGGTTTGTGGGAGCAGCGGCAACAGCTCTTGAGCAGTGAGTGCCTGATCATCGATCTGAGTGCCTTGATCCGCATTGATTCCGCGGGGCTTGTAGGGCTGCTCCAGATTGCTGAACTCGCCACTCAACGACAGATAGCTTGTCAGATCCGGGGGGTTACTCGACCATTACAATCATTAATAGACATTTATAACTTGCGGCCTATTGTGATGCCCTACCTTGAACAGAGCAATCCATTGATAGAACAACATGATGACGGATGACCTTCAAACACTATTAACCGAAACACTGGCGCAAGAACAGCCGTTGGACCTATTGCAAGTGACCCAAGAGGGCAGCCATATCCACATTGTGGTTGTCAGTACTCTGTTTACTGGTATGACACGCGTTAAAAAACAGCAGACAGTCTACCAACCTTTATTGGCGCATTTCGCTGAAAAGCAGATCCACGCCCTAACCATTCATGCGTTTACTCCTCAAGAGTGGCAGCGCCGTCGCCTGTTAGCCTAAATTCGTTGACAGAGGATCGTAACGATGGATAAATTTTGCATTGACGGTGGCCCGCCACTCTCTGGTGAAATAGCTATCTCTGGCGCTAAAAATGCGGCATTGCCGATTCTATTTGCCACGCTGTTAACCGAACAGCCCGTGGTGCTGCACAACGTTCCACACCTCCGTGATATCTACAGTGCCATTGAACTCCTGCAAAGCCTGGGCGCAGAGGTCCATTTTCAACAAGGGACCCTTGAGATCGATACCCGTCACGTGAATAAACTCCGCCCGCCTGACGCGCTGGTAAAAACCATGCGGGCCTCGATTTGGTTACTCGGACCTTTAGTGGCCCGCTTTGGCCAAGGAGAGCTATCACTGCCGGGTGGGTGTGCCATCGGCGCCCGGCCAGTCGATCTGCATCTTAGCGGACTCCAGCAATTAGGTGCCAAAATTCTAGTAGAGCAGGGATCATTCGAAGCCAAAAGCCCCCAACGGTTACAGGGTGCACCCATCGTGATGCCGATGATTAGTGTCGGCGCCACCCTAACCATCATGAGTGCAGCCACCTTAGCCCAGGGGACTACCACCATTGACAACGCGGCCTATGAACCAGAAATTGTCGATACTGCTAACTTCCTCAATGTTTTGGGGGCGAATATTCAGGGGGCCGGTACCGGAACAATCACCATTGAGGGGGTAGAGCGGCTCCGGGGTGGACACTACCGTATTCTGCCAGACCGTATAGAGACGGGCACTTTCTTGGTCGCTGCGGCTGTCTCTGGCGGTCACATTCTCTGCCGCCAAACCCAAGCCCCTCTATTAGAGAGCGTACTGGTTAAATTACGTGAATCAGGCGCAGAGATCACTACCGGTCCCGATTGGATCAGTTTAAATATGCATGGCCAGCGCCCGCGCTCGGTGAATCTTCATACTGCGCCCTACCCTGGCTTCCCCACAGATATGCAAGCCACCTTTACCCTGCTCAACTTAGTCGCCAGCGGCACGGGGATCATTACGGAGACTATCTTTGAAAACCGCTTTAGGCATGTATCAGAATTAATACGCATGGGGGGAGAGGCAAAAATTTCTGGCAATCAGCTGATCAGCCAAGGTGTTAAACGATTAGTCGGCACTCAAGTGATGGCCACCGATCTCCGTGCCTCCGCTAGCCTAGTCCTGGCAGGTTGCATTGCTGAGGGGACCACGGAGATCTACCACATTGATCACATCGATCGCGGTTACGAAGGCATCGAGAATAAATTACGGCAGCTGGGTGCCCGGATTGAACGCATCAGTGAAACACCACTAATGCATAGGAGATTCGGCCACGGTGACCAGCAGTGTCTGTTGCAGCCCTTCCCGTAACACGGTCAGTTTAATTTGCGTTCCAGGTCTGATCTCTGCCACTTGCGCCATAGTGGCTAAGGGAGAGGCTACCGGTACCCCATTAACCTCCAGGATAATATCAGCAGGCTTCATCACGCTCTTGGCCAATCCTCGCTGATCCACTGCTTTGACAAACAGCCCACTGGATTGAGCTAAACCCAATAAACTACGCTGATGTGCTGAAAGCTCCACCACATCAAACCCCAGGTAACCTCGAATCACCCGGCCATCCCGGATGATTTTATGCATCACCTCGAGTGCTAACTGGATTGGGATAGCAAAACTAATGCTTTCTGATCGCCCCTCATTACTTTGCTCATTGAGTAAAATAAGGGTATTGATTCCAATCAACTCTCCCAGGGTATTGACTAAGGCCCCGCCAGAATTCCCTTGATTGATAGCAGCATCAGTCTGTAAAAAGTTCTGTTTGCCAACGCCATAAGGGCTTAAATGGATCCGCTCAGTAGCACTGATAATCCCCTGAGTAACTGTTTGTCCGAGATTAAAGGGATTACCGATGGCTAATACCACATCACCAATCTGAGCGGATCGATCGAGGTTATACCGGATAGTGGGTAACGGATTCGCTTCAATTTTCAGAACAGCAATATCAGTTAACCTATCAAAGCCGATTAATCGTACCTGCTTGAAAACACGGCCATCCTGCAAAGCTACTGTGATATGCGTGGCCTGCTCGATCACATGGTGATTAGTGATGATATAGCCATCCGGCGTGAGAATTACCCCGGATCCTAGCTGCACACTACCTTCCACAGCACTCTCTAGGTCTCGATAGACATGGACGACGGCAGGCGCAGCCCGTCGCACAGCTGCCTGATAACTATCGGGTTGCCATCCAAAAAGAGCGGGCAGGACACCCATGCCTAAAATCCGCTGACTGCCCCAGACGACGCCGAAGAGTATGAGGGCAGCAGCCAGGCCACCACGTATTAAAGCCTGCCCGATTCTAACCAGCAACGGCGTGCTTTCCTGTTGACCTGAGGACAGTGGTCACCAGAGGCTAACGCAGAATAAGATAAATTGAAGAGGCGCCACGCTGCACATTCAGCGCTAATAGCTCTGGGTTACGGCTTAATAGCGCGCTTAATTCACTGACCGTGGTCACGCGCTCCCGATTGACCGTCAAGATGAGATCACCCTCTTGTAAACCAAAATGGCTAGCCCTGGCTCTTTTATGAATGCAAGTGACTTCTACCCCTTTAACACCCTTTATGTCACCACTGCGCATCTCTACACCCTTCAAGGCAGGGTGTAAATTCTCTTGGTTGATCTTTGTGGATTCAATCAACTGCAACCGCACGGTCACACGCTGTGGCTTACCCTCACGCAACAGATCTAACTGGACCGTTTGATCAGGACTCATTAAGCCAATTTTGGCTCTTAATTCAGAAAAATTTTGGAGAGGTTTCCCCTCTACAGCAACAATCACATCTCCCGCTTTAACACCAGCCTTCTCTGCTGCTGATCCGATGACCACTTCAATGACAAGAACTCCTTGCTGGATCCCGAGCTTTAAGGCCTTGGCGACATCTTCCTGTAAATCACGCCCGGTAATCCCTAGCATGACACGCCGTACTTGGCCAAATTTAACGATTTGATCAATGAAATTTTTGACCATATTCCCTGGGATAGCAAATCCGATACCGATATTGCCACCATTCGGTGCTAAAATCGCAGTGTTAATCCCAATTAACTCCCCTTTTAAATTGACCAATGCTCCACCAGAATTTCCAGTATTGATGGCTGCATCCGTTTGAATAAAATTCTCAAAGTGATCCAGGTTGAAGCCACTACGACCCAAGGCTGAAATAATGCCAGAGGTGGCCGTTTGGCCAAGGCCAAAGGGATTACCCACCGCAATGGTAAAATCTCCCACTTGCAATTGGTCAGAATCAGCAAAGGTGATGGCCTTTAGCCCCTTAGGGGAACTCAGCTGTAGCAAGGCGATATCGGACTGCTCTTCTTTACCGACCAGCTTAGCTTCTAAACGCCGCCCATCCTTTAACAGTACCGCAATTTTACTGGCACTTTTAACCACATGGTGATTAGTCACTACATACCCTTTTGCAGCATTCACGATCACTCCGGAACCTTGACCACGAAAGGGGCGACGGTTGAACTGCTCCATAGGAAAATGAGGACCAAAAAAGAACCGCAACTCCTCGGGTAACCGCTGATGCTCTACCTGGGTCCCTTCTACCTCAATGCTCACGACAGTAGGCAGCACTTTTTCCAATATGGGTGCCAAGCTGGGCAGCGATTGACCGTTGACGGTCGTAGGCAGTGCAGCACCGGTTGAAACCGGGCCCAACAAGCCTACCCCCCATGCCAGAGTGGTCGCTAATAAGACAGCATTTTTAATCGCTTTTTTCATAGATTTTTACCAATACCGTTCATGATAGAGTGAGGTTTTATCCGCTAGTCAGCGGCTGCTTAGGAGACAACAGATCCGAGGGGCTGCTCGAGTAATCACAAGGTGGCTCTGCTTTAATCAGGCTCTGTTCCTGATCCCTAGTCGATCGGCCACCGAGGTTGTGCCGGTACAATAAGTGATCAGGCAACCGAGCGCTCGTGCTGGGGAGTGCCTGCTGTAACAGGCGGTACTCACTGATGAGCGTCTCCAGCACCGTGATATTCCGTGCAACATGGCTAGCCAACTCACTATAACAGTGATCCAACTGCTGTTGACGTTGTTGCAGCAGCAACCGCTCTTGCTTGTGCCGACGACCATTGAGGCTACCAAAACGCATCCCTAGGGCACCCACTAGGATGCCCAATAATAACATTAAACTATAGCTTACCAGCATTCCGCCCCCCGCTCGCCACCCTAGCCTCTAATCGCTGTTTTTAGAGAGTCATGAGTCCATTATAAGTCGCAATTAGACTATTTTAAATCGCACACTATAGATCCTTTATCCATTGACCGGCTACTCATTTCTTCCAGGCCTGAGAGGGTATACTGGGTAAACCAGCAGCGCCCCGTAGCCTTGCTCACTGTAAGGGCATTCAACAAGTGCAAAAAAGCTATCGACCTTCTGTAGTGACTTCTTTATAATTGGTCAGCTTCATCCATGGGTCCCCACCTGTTTTCACAAACTGGGGTGCTATCTGATTGCCCCGCAGTGATCGCCACACACCCAGCATGATGAGACGATTGGTTAAGATCACCCTTTAATTGGATGTCATTTGATAATTTGGATAGACACGCTTCATGAAAACTTTCGTAGCTAAACCAGAAACTGTACAGCATGATTGGCATCTTGTTGATGCCGATGGCAAAATTTTGGGCCGTCTGGCCACGCAAATTGCCAGTCGTTTGCGGGGCAAACATAAGCCGGAGTATACGCCCCATGTCGACACCGGAGACTACATCATTGTGGTCAATGCCAGTAAAGTGGCAGTCACCGGCAAAAAATTGAGCGACAAAATTTATTACCGTCACTCCGGTTATGTCGGAGGGATTAAGCAGGCCACTTTTGCAGAAATGTTGGCGCGCCATTCAGAACGGATTATTGAGATTGCCGTCAAAGGGATGCTCCCCAAAGGCCCCTTGGGTCATGCGATGTTTCGTAAATTGAAAGTCTATGCGGGCTCTGAACACAGACACGCTGCACAGCAACCACAGCCGTTGGCTCTATAACTCACCGAGATCTTAAATAATGGTAGGCAATCACTATTACGGCACGGGACGGCGCAAAAGTGCCTCCGCCCGTGTATTTATTAAACCTGGCAATGGCAACATTCTGATTAATCAACGATCACTAGAGCAGTACTTCAGTCGAGAAACTTCACGTATGGTCGTCTGTCAACCGTTAGCACTGCTGGATAGGCTAAAGAGCTTTGATCTCTATATTACCGTCACTGGAGGCGGCATCTCAGGGCAATCGGGTGCTATTCGCCACGGGATTACCCGGGCTTTGATGCAGTATGATGCTTCGCTACGTCCCGAATTACGGCAGGCGGGTTTTGTGACCCGTGATGCCCGTAAAGTGGAGCGGAAGAAAGTGGGGCTACGCAAAGCACGTCGCAGACCGCAGTACTCTAAACGTTAAGGCTTTTGCCGACTGCCACAGACTATCTCTAGCGCTTGAACCCCTGCTATTAGGCTTTAAGGGTTCAAGTCATATTGATCGTGCTCTTTTTTTCCTAGCAGGTCCTGAGCTGCTTCCTGAATAGCCTTCCCGTGATATAACACCTGGTACAGCTGCTCAGTAATCGGCATCTCTATCCGACAGCGTCGTGCCAGCGCCCGAACCTCTTTGGTATTATAATAGCCCTCTACAACCTGACCAATCACCGCTTGCGCTGCTTGCACTGACGCTCCCTGACCCAATAACTTCCCAAATCGACGATTACGAGACTGATCGTCCGTACAAGTCAGCACTAAATCCCCTAAACCAGCCATGCCCATAAAAGAGTGTGCCTCTGCCCCTAAGGCGACGCCCAGCCGAGTCATTTCTGCTAAACCGCACGTAATCAAGGCCGCACGGGCGTTCATCCCAAAAGCCAGTCCATCGGAGATCCCCGCAGTAATCGCGATGACGTTTTTCACGGCTCCGCCCAACTGTACACTAATAAAATCTGTAGTCTGATAGATGCGTAGACCCTGATTAAAATGGAGTAATGCTTGTAGATCGTCAGCAAATTGCTGATCAGTAGACGCGAGGGTGATAGCGGTCGGTAAACCCGCCGCGAGCTCACGAGCAAATGAGGGGCCGGCCAGTACTGCCAGTGGTACTGTAGATCCTAAACTATCACGCGCTACCTCTTGTAACAAACGGCCACTCTCCCTCTCTAATCCCTTAGTGGCCCAGACTAAACGGCTCGAGGGTTGCCAATACTGCTTTAACTGCTGGATCAATTGGCCAAAAACCGGGCTGGGCACCGCGACTAAAATATCACGGCTGCTGGCCAGCGCCTTGGCGAGATCAGCCTCTAATAGCAACGACTCCGGAAAAGCTATTCCCGGTAGATATTTGGCATTACAACGATCTTGTTGCAGCTGAGTGATATGGCTTGGTTGATGCCCCCATAGCACGACTCGGTGACCATGACGCGCTATAATCATCGCCAGAGCAGTACCATAGGAGCCTGCACCCAGTATCGTTATGGCGGGTTGCTGCGATAACACTACTGTAACGGCTCCTGTCCACTGCCCGAGGCCAAGGCTGATCGCTGTAAATAATCAACCAATAGCCTGTCAAAATTAACGGGCGCCAGATCGAGCTGAGGAAAGGAGCCTCGTCCCACTAAACTGCTCACGCACTCGCGTGCATAAGGAAATAAAATGGTCGGACAGTAAGCGCCCAAACAGGAGGCCAGAGCCTCCTCCGGCACCCCTGTGGTCCCAAAAAGACCGGCTTGTTGCACTTGACATAGAAAAGCAACCGATCCTGCTAGCAGGGCCGTCACCGTCACTTGTAAGATGACCTCATGCAGGTCGATCTCTATTTCATTGGAGGTGGTATAGAGATCTAGTTTAATCTCTGGTGTCCAGGGTTGTTGAAAAATCAAAGGGGTATTAGGGGTTTCAAAAGAGATATCTTTAGTATAAATCCGTTGAATTTGAAACTGGTTCTCCGAGGAGGATTGGTCTGACATAGTCATACTGCCTTTTATCAAGGTAAGTGAGTGTCTAAAAGAGTCTTTGACGAGCAATATTAATGAAGCAGGGCTGCCAATCGCTGTTGAGCATCCAGCGCCAGGAGATCATCACAACCACCAATCAGCGCTCCATTAATGAAAATTTGTGGCACACTGGTGCGACCACTTCGGGTGACCATCTCCTGCTGTTTAAGCTCATCATGCTCTATAGCGATCTCTTTAAATTCAGCACCATGCTGTTTGAGCAACGCTTTAGCACGAATGCAATAAGGACAGGTGGCTCTCGTATAAATCTCAATGTTCACTAACCGCTGGCTGGCCGAGCCCGTGGTTAAGGGTAACCGGTCGAGGTTCCAACCGAGTAGCCCATCACGCAACACCGATAGGTGACAAAACCCTTGTTTATGGAGTTTTTTAGCTAAGATCATGGCCTGCAGGCCATCGTCAGAAACCAGCACGAGGTGGTGCGCTTTATACTGCGCTAATGGGCCCAGTTGGTTGGCCTCAATAGCCTGGGCACTCACGTGTTGCGACGCTGCAATATGTCCCTTATCAAAGGACTCCTTAGAACGCACATCCCAGACCACGGCCTCCGCTCGGTTTATCAGGTGAGTAGCCTCTTGGCTACTCACCACCGCAACGTTCGATAGACTATTTTTTATCAGAGTAATGACCAGGATGATGAATAGCAATAACCACACCAAACTCAATAATAAATGATTGTTTATAAATTGTAATAGCTGCTGCATTGCACCAATAGCCTCATCAAAACAGTGACACAATCGTCTATCGCCTACCGATTGCTTACCATGGTATCATACACCCTGACAGACTTGAACAGCACCCTTTAGGAACGCCTTATTGTGATTATCGTCACCGGCGACGCTGGTTTTATTGGCAGTAACCTGATCAAAGCACTCCACGAGCAGGGATACCCTGATCTCTTAGCGGTTGATCCTCTGAAGCGGGGCGACCAATCACCCCAGGTGAAGCGCTCAAACTATTGGAGGGTAGTCAGCGGCTTTAAGTGTGATCTCATTCACATCAGCGACACGGAAGCCCCGCCCACTCAAGTGTCTGCTGTCGGCTATGATCACCCTTTTACATCACTCACTCATCAAAGAAGAGGCTATAGCTAGAATAAAGTAGCACTGGCGAGGCTAACTGCTCAATTCAAACCCTATGAAAATTTTAGTGATTGCTCCTGCCTGGGTCGGCGATGTGGTGATGTCACACACCGTCTACCGCTGTTTAAAACAGCAATATCCGCAGGCCTTAATCGAGGTGATGGCCCTAGAGTGGTGTCGTCCCCTGCTATCAAAAATGCCAGAAGTTCATCGGAACCTGGCCATGCCTATTCCACATGGCCAGCTCAAGCTAGGATTGCGCCGATCGATCGGCCACCAGCTGCGTGCTGAATCTTATCAGCAAGCGATTGTCATCCCCAATTCACTAAAATCAGCCTTCATCCCCTGGTTTGCACAGATCCCCCAGCGTACTGGTTGGCGTGGTGAGTGGCGCTATGGCCTACTCAATGATCTACGGCGACTCGAGCCACTGCACTATCCCATGCTGATACAGCGCTATGCCGCTTTAGCTTATCCTCTTCCCCCTGTGGGGCGGGTCGTGCTACCCGATCCGCTGCCCTGGCCACAATTGACCGTGACCCCTGCTGCGGTAGAACAGACGATGACCCAATTTGGGTTACCATGCGGGCAGCGGTTGATTGCCCTAGCGCCCGGCACGGCGATCGGGACCCTAAAATGCTGGCCCCCCCGTCACTACGCCTGCTTGGCAGAGCAGTTAATCGCCCAGGGCTACTGGATAGCGCTGTTTGGCGCGCTGCACGATCAGCCAGTCTGTGCAGCCATTCGTGATCAGCTGCCCACAACACTGCAACCACGCTGTCTCAATTTTGCAGGAACCACGACACTCACCGAAGTGATTGATCTATTAGCTTGTTGCCGAGCGATAGTCAGTAATGATTCTGGATTAATGCATATCGGATCGGCCTTAGGGAAAGCAGTGGTGGCACTGTATGGCCCGACCGATCCCGGCTTTGCGCCCCCATTAACCCTCCAGGGTCGAACGCTCCGAGCAGCCCCGCCTGAATCCTCGGTAGTGACTGAACCTTGGGACCAAGGCTATCATCCCCGATTGATCCACCTCAAGCCCTCTCAAGTCTTCGATACCTTGGAAGCCCTGCTGGCGATGAAGGAGCCATCATGCGTATTTTGATTGTTAAAAGTTCCTCGCTGGGGGATATTATTCATACCCTCCCAGCGCTCACAGACGCGCAACGTCATGATCCCACTATCCGCTTTGATTGGGTGGTCGAGGAGCCCTTTAGGGAGATCCCGGGGTGGCATCCGGCAACCGCGTCTGTTATTCCCATCGCACTGCGACGTTGGCGTCAACAGCTCCATCACCTCAAAACCTACCGTGAGTGGTCGCAGTTTGCCCGCACACTACAGTCCCAACCGTATGATGCCATCATTGATGCTCAAGGCTTAATCAAAAGTAGTTTTTTCATCACCCGCTTAGCCCGTGGACCTAAACATGGGTTGGATCGCGCCAGCCTACGAGAGCCTTTGGCTCGCTGCTTTTATGATCACTGTTACGCGGTCTCTCGGCAGCAACACGCGGTGGAGCGAATTCGCCAACTGTTTGCCTATAGCCTCGGGTACCAGAAACCGGCTGAGCGTGGTGACTATGGCATTCGTGACCACTTTAATCAACTGCCACCCTCGCCTATGACCCCTTACTTAGTTTTTCTGCATGCCACCAGTCGCGCCCAGAAGTTATGGCCTACTAGCCATTGGCGCCAATTAATCGCCTTAGTTGCGCCGACTGGTTTGCAGATAAAACTGCCTTGGGGGAACGACTTAGAGCAGCAGCGAGCGCAACAGATAGCGTACCAGCACGCCGGGGTAGAGGTCCTGCCAAAATGCTCCTTAAACCAACTGGGCCACTACTTATTACAGGCACAAGCCGTCGTCTCACTGGATACTGGCCTCTCTCACCTGGCGGCTGCCTTGGGTGTCCCCAATATAACGCTCTATGGCCCGACCGATCCAACCTTAGTGGGGGGATATGGCGAACGACAGCAGATCTATTGGGCTAAACAGTCGCGTCGCTTGGCAGCAATCAGCCCAGAGCAGGTGTTTGAGGCTCTCGCGCCTAGTCTCAAGGGGATGATGACATCCACTGATGGCTAATGGCGTGGCATAAAGGATCTTCTAACAGCGCTGTACTCCCCGTTGGTAGTATTGGCGTGCTATCGACGGTGATGAGGCCAGCAGCACACCGGTGAATCAGCGCCACGCTTCTGAAATATCACCTCTATTGGTTAGTAGCCATGACTCATTGTATACTGACCGGAGTCACTCTAGGTCTCTGATCTCTACTATGAATGAACCTTTATCCCAACTATGACAAAAAAAATTGCGGTCATTACGCATCGTTCTGATCACCGGGGAGGCATGGAGCGTTATGCCATGGATATCGCTTATCAATTGGCAACGAATGGCCAGCTAGCGACCCTGTTAACTAAATGTTACCCTCCTACGACGACACTGCAGAAAGCGATGACTATCCGTTCACTCGGTCTGCGCTGGTTACCTGCCAAACTACAGACTCTGCTGTTCTCTATTTACTGTTGGTGGTACAAAAAAAACAATCCAGAGGTTATTCTATTTACCTGTAGCAAAGTATTCTGTCCTGATATTATGATCTGTGGAGGCACGCACAAAGGCTATCTTCAAGCCACTCAAAAAACGCTGACTCTGATGGATCGCTTAGAGATTTTTTATGAAAAGCAAGCCTATCAGCGCGCGACTATTGTGGTGGCTCACTCCGCTGAGATGCGTCAAGAATTAATGACACTGTATGGCATTGCAGCCGATAAAATAATTACTTTATATCCCCCAGTGGACCAAAAAAATTTCTTTCTAAAAAAAGATCCCGCGGCCAAGCAGCGCTTTTTTAAACAGCTGAATATTGAGGTAGGTAATAAACGAATTTTCCTGTTCCCCTCCTCAGGTCATAAAAGAAAAGGGCTCGATAATCTCCTAAAAGCTTTTTCACACTTTGAACAGGAAGCAGTGTTGCTCGTGGCCGGCAAGCGGCCACGAATCACCCAAAGTAACCTGATTGCTTTAGGGTATTGTTCTGATATGTCAGCCCTGTATGCGGCCTGTGACTATACGATCTTAGCCTCGGTTTACGAGCCTTTTGGCTTAGTGGCGGTGGAATCAATCCTCTGTGGAACGCCGGTATTACTCTCCGAGGTTTGTGGCTGTAATCCGGTACTCTCCGAAAAAGCCCGGATCACTTTTAAGGCCGATCGGCTTGAGGAGATCATCTCAGCCATTGCTACCGCCCTCCAGACGCCTTTAACGATTCAGCACCCATCAGCGTGCATTCACTACTCGGTTGATATTCAAGCTCACCTCGAAGAGATCCTCCACTTTTTTAAAAAGCGGGTTAGCCATCACTCCTATGAATAAAAGCGATTGCTCCTCTAAACGACTGCCATGGTTCACACTCGAAAACGGTGTGTTTCTCTCTGTTTTTCTATTTTTTAGCCTTGCTTTTAATATCCAGCATAGCGCGAATATCCTGTTGATCTGCTTACTGATTTTGAGTATTAGTCAGCAGGTGAGTCGTTTTAAAAAACGCTTACCGTGGGACTTGAATAAAACAGCTCTTCAACTATTGATCGTGTTTTCATTGCTGCCGTCAGTGATTGGCTTACAAGTACTCTGCTTCCCTTCAGTGACTATCAAGCAACTAGATGCTGCTTTAAGGTTTATCGCAAATGGCCTACTATTACTATTTTTATTCATACCGCTAGACTATCGTAAACTATCCGTCAGCTGCTATGGTTGTATCCTAGGAGCTTTAGGAATGGCCTGCTGGGGGTGGCTGAGCACCCATGATATGACCTATGCTTTTGATGTCAATCTAGAGAGAGGCAGTAACTGTTTTATTAATCCTATTGAGTTTGGATCGTTTGCCATCACCTTAGGGTTTATCTCCCTGATCTTACCTTTACCAGAAAAAATCTCTAAACCACTACACGCTCTATTGGTTATTTTAAAAGCCATTGGTTTTATTGCTGGGATGGTAGCAGCCGTCTACTCTGGCTCTCGAGCGGCCTTTGCAGCACTACCATTTCTCATAATATTGGTATTATTTTATAAAAAAAAATGGAGCATGATAAAATCCATTAGTACTATTTTTTTTATCGGATTAATAATCATCTCTATTTTAATGCAGACCAGGATTTTCAAAAGAATTAATGAAGGATTTCAAGATATTACCACGTATTCTGTCAATAAAGACACTTCACTGGGGGCACGATTTCAAATGTGGAAGGTGGCCACTAGCGCCTTCTTCGATAATCCTATGACCGGCATTGGCCGAGGGAACTATACCAAATTACTAGAATCAGGCGGCTACCAAACTACTGTTTCTAAATTTCTACTAGGTTTTAGACATGCCCATAATGAATATTTAAATGCGGCGGCTGAAATGGGTTTTTCAGGGCTGCTTTCAACTTTACTCCTGTTGATCGCTCCTGCGCTATTTTTTTATAAAAACTACCAATCCTCATCATCTACTACAGCCTTTGCCGCAGCTTCCGGGTTAATTATTGTAGGCGGGCATGCTATTTTCTGTTTGTTTGATGCCCTATTTTTAATGAGTTGTCAAACCACTTTCTACAGCTTTTCGGTGGTCCTGTTCATGGCTATCATCTTGAACGAACAAACGAGCCAGAGAGAGAGCGGCGCTGGTTTACCTAACCCCGCCTGATCCCCTAATCTACGATGATTATCTTAGCTCAACCGGTAAACGGGGTTGGATCCCCTCTAAAATAGTTCTGATGAGACTCCCTGCCGATACAAAATGTTTTTTGCGATCCGTCACACAGTGTTAACGATTCAATCAGCGTGCAAACTGTTACAATGACTCAGTGAACTTTTTGCTCCCAGAGGGGAGGAGTCTAAAGGGATGCCTGCTGATACACTCCATGAACTCAGCCGCCAACTGGGGCGGCTGCTGTTAGCGCGTCGCTGGCACATCACTTGTGCAGAATCTTGCACTGGTGGCCACATCGCAGCAGCCATCACAGCGACTCCCGGCAGTTCTGCTTACTTTTCCCATGGCTTTGTCACCTATAGTAACGCGGCCAAGCAGCAGTTGTTAGGAGTCCAGGTAGCCACGCTCACGACTGCCGGTGCAGTGAGTAACGCCGTCGCCCAAGAGATGGCACAAGGGGCTCAACGGGTTGCCGGCGCAGAGGTGGCCATAGCGGTCACGGGCATCGCAGGACCCGAAGGGGGAAGCGAGCAGAAGCCGGTAGGACTTGTCTGCTTCGCTTGGGCAATGGATAATGCCCCCGTTCTCTCGCTATGCCATCAGTTTTTCGGCGATCGGGCTGCGGTGCGCCAGCAAGCCACCGGTTATGCGCTGTTACTGCTATGCAATAAACTGCGAACACTGGGAGTGCCTGCTCTATAACCACTCCTTATTTTAAAAACTTGTTGCCTTGAGATCAGCGGAGTTTCAAAGAATGGATGACAACAAACAGAAAGCGCTTGCAGCGGCATTAAGTCAAATTGAAAAGCAGTTTGGCAAGGGGGCTGTCATGCGGTTGGGCGATAGCAAAATACTGGATATAGAGGCTGTCTCGACCGGATCACTGGGTTTGGATATTGCGCTGGGTATTGGTGGATTACCGACCGGACGTATTATTGAAATTTTTGGTCCAGAGTCCTCAGGAAAAACGACGTTAACGCTCTCTGTCATAGCACAAGCGCAAAAAACAGGCAAAACCTGCGCTTTTATCGACGCGGAACATGCGTTAGATCCCATCTATGCGACGAAACTAGGCGTTAATGTTAATGACCTGTTAATCTCTCAACCTGACACCGGAGAGCAAGCTCTCGAGATCTGTGACGCGCTGGTACGCTCCAATGCGGTGGATGTCATCATTATTGACTCGGTAGCCGCATTAACCCCAAAAGCAGAAATTGAAGGCGAAATGGGAGATTCCCACGTTGGTTTACAAGCCCGTTTAATGTCGCAAGCCTTGCGTAAGTTAACCGCTAATATCAAAAATGCGAACTGCCTGGTGATTTTTATCAACCAAATCCGCATGAAAATTGGTGTGATGTTTGGCAGTCCAGAAACCACTACTGGTGGAAACGCCCTGAAATTCTATGCTTCGGTCCGTTTAGATATCCGCCGTATTGGAGCGGTTAAAGAGGGTGAAGAGGTTACTGGTAACGAAACCCGCGTCAAAGTGGTTAAAAACAAGGTAGCGCCCCCTTTCCGTCAAGCGGAGTTTCAAATTCTCTACGGCGGCGGGATCTCCAAAGAGGGTGAACTCATCGATCTAGGGGTCAAATACAAATTAGTTGAGAAGAGCGGCGCTTGGTACAGCTATAACCACAATAAAATTGGACAAGGTAAAGCTAATTCCATGAAATTCTTAATGGAGCAAGTGGAAGTTGCCAACACCTTAGAGCGTCAGTTACGCGACCTATTACTCAATGACTATCAGCGTGAACCAGACTCTATCCCAGCAATGGCTAGGATAGAGCCGTTGGTCGATAGCCTGTAAGTGGTTGAAGCGATAAGCTTTCAATTGTGTAACGCGTGGAGATCACAGTAAGCTGTGATCTCTGTTATTCGAGATTGTTTTGCTATGAAAAAAAGAAGTACCGCTGACATTCGCCAAACTTTTCTGGATTTTTTCCAGCAAAAACGACACACCCTGGTTGCCAGCAGCACGCTTGTGCCCCCCCATGATCCCAGCCTGCTATTTACCAATGCTGGCATGAATCAGTTTAAAGAATTTTTTCTTGGTTTAGCTAAGAGCCCCTACGGTTGTGCGGTCACGGTACAACGCTGTCTACGTGCCGGCGGCAAACATAATGATCTAGAACAGGTGGGACATACAGCGCGTCATCATACTTTTTTCGAAATGTTAGGCAACTTTAGCTTTGGTGATTACTTTAAACGAGAGGCTATCAGCTTTGCTTGGGAGTTGTTGACGAGTGACCGCTGGTTTGGACTGCCTAAAGAGCAGTTGTGGATTACCGTGTATGACAGTGATGAGGAGTCCTACGCTATTTGGGCTGATGACATCGGCGTGCCTACGGCACGTATCATCCGTATCGGTGATAATCAAGGAGCTCCCTATGCTTCCGACAATTTCTGGCAGATGGGTGAGACCGGTCCCTGCGGGCCCTGTACTGAAATATTTTATGATCATGGTGCCGACATTGCGGGTGGCCCTCCGGGCAGTTTAACCGCTGACGGTGATCGTTTTGTTGAAATCTGGAACTTGGTTTTCATGCAGTTTAACCGTCAACAAGCGGGGACTTTACAACCCTTGCCCACGCCCTGTGTTGATACAGGACTGGGACTGGAACGTCTGGCAGCGGTCCTGCAAGGGGTTTGTTCTAATTATGATACCGATATTTTTCAGGCACTGCAGCGTGAAATCGCCGCCGTGATCCAGATTCAGGATCAACAACAGCCGGCAGTGCGTATTATTGCCGACCACCTCCGAGCCTCAGCTTTTTTAATGGCTGATGGTGTGACACCTAGCAATGAAGGCCGTGGTTACGTTTTACGACGGATTATTCGCCGAGCGATCCGTTACGGCCAAAAATTGGGAGCACCAGCCCCCTTCTTTTATCAACTGCTTGATCCTTTAATAACCATCATGGGTGATGTAGCCGTGGAGGTCGCCCAACAGCGAACGGTGATAGCTCAACGTTTAAAATCAGAAGAGCAGCAATTCACACAAACTTTACAGCACGCTTCCGCACTGCTCGCTGAGCAACTAGCCCTGCTGACTGGGAATACCTTCAGTGGGGAGGCGGCTTTTGAGCTCTATGACACCTATGGTTTACCATTAGACTTGACCATTGAGATCTGTCGAGAACACAATGTGGTGGTTGATCAGGTTGGTTTTGATCAGGCGATGGCGGCTCAACGACAACGGGCGAAGGGCTCAAGCCAGTTTACGGTTGATCATCAACCGATCATCCAGGTGGAGCCCCCCTCTCTGTTTTGCGGTTATGAAGCCTTAGAGATCAGATCTGAAGTGGTGGGGTTATGGTGTCAAGGAGAGCGAGTCGAACGGATTCATGCCGGAGAAACAGCGATTGTCTTTTTAAAACAGACCCCGTTCTATGCTACTGCAGGAGGGCAAATTGGTGATCACGGGCAGTTGACAGCGCCTGATAAGCGGTTTGAGGTGCGTGATACCCAGCGTTACGGCGTGGCTATAGGACATAGCGGCTGTTTACTGAGTGGCCAGTTATCGATTGGTGATATAATCGATGCTCAGGTCGATAGTGTCAAACGTCAGGCCACTGCTCTCAATCACTCAGCCACCCATTTGCTGCATGCGGCTTTACGCCAACTGCTGGGTGATCAGGTCATGCAAAAGGGCTCCTTAGTGACTGCCGAGTACTTACGTCTTGACTTTTCAGGGAGCGAACCCTTATGCCTAGAGCAACGGGTGCAAGTAGAACAGTTGGTGAATGACCAGATTCGCCAAAACCACCTGATTCAAACGGAGACGATGTCGTTAGCAGAGGCAAAAGCGCAGGGGGCTTTAGCTTTTTTTGAGGAAAAATATGGTGATCAGGTACGTCTTTTAACCATGGGAAATTTTTCCAAAGAGCTCTGTGGAGGTACTCATGCTAGGCGAACTGGAGATATTGGGTTATTCCATCTTCTCTCTGAATCGGGCGTGGCCGCCGGTGTGCGACGCATTGAGGCACTCACTGGTGCCACAGCGCTGCAACAATGGCAACAGCAACAGCAGCATCTGCTGCAGCTCTCTGCCTTGGTGAAAGCGCGTAGTGGGCAGCAGTTGGTCAATAAAGTGCAGGCACTGCTGCACAATCAGCAGCAGCTGAGCAAGCGAGTAGAGCAATTACAAGAAAATTTAGCATTACAATCGATTAATCAGCTCATAAACAGTGCTAATATCATAAAAGATGTTAATATCATAGTTAGTTTGATAAAAAACAGTGAAGTTAAAACCTTAAAAGTTATCGTTGATGAGTTGAAACAACGGCTGGGTACCGCGATCATTCTGTTAGCAACCGTAGTGAAAGGGAGGGTCCATTTCATCGCTGGTGTTACTCCTAACTTGACACCTCGGATCACGGCAACTGAGCTCATGGATGAAGTAGTTCTGCGAGTCAGCGGTAAAGGGGGCGGGCGTCCCGAGTTGGCACAAGGTGCCGGAAGCGACGTTAGCGCGGTAGCTACAGCGCTCGCTGCAGCTACCGCTTGGGTGACGACTCAACTGTAGCCACTCAACACTGACTCTGCTGGTGAATAGCCTCGGTCACGCCGCCCAATTTTGAAGTTGAAGAATTCTTACGAGCAATGTATAGAATAGCAGTTTTTTAAAACGATAATGCGCGCTCTGCTTTGTGATGTCCTCAGAGCAGAGATAATAGGATAACCACAAGTTTTTAAACTGAATGTTTAGTTTATTTTCAAGGAGCAAAAAATGTTGATCCTAACTCGTCGAGTTGGTGAAACCTTAATGATTGGCGACCAAGTCACTGTGACTGTCCTCGGCGTGAAAGGAAACCAAGTACGTATTGGTGTAAATGCCCCCAAAGAGGTTTCAGTGCATCGTGAAGAGATTTACCAACGTATTCAGGCGGAAAAATTACAATCAACCCCTGAACTGTTCAATGAGGCTTATGAGTTATAACTGGTTAGATGCGCTGATTGATTTGGCTTCACTGGAAGCGCCGCACGCTGTGATGAACACCAGCAGGTGATCGCTGTTAGGCCGCTTGACAATACGCTGCCCTGCAAATTGGTAGCGTTGATCAGCATTGCAATAGTCCATTTGTGAGCGCTTTCGCAGCTTATCACCTGTTTTTACTGGTGGGACTTTATCTATCGTGTCATGACTAAATCTGTGACATTGCCTGAAACTCAAAAAGCGTTTGACTTATCCTGGCAACCAAGTAATATGGCCGCCACGGTGATTGGGTGAGGTGGCCGAGTGGCTGAAGGCGCTCCCCTGCTAAGGGAGTATAGAGTCAAAACCTCTATCGAGGGTTCGAATCCCTCCCTCATCGCCAAAGTAGTCCTTGAGACCATTGATCCGATGGTTTTGCATCCGTAGCTCAGCTGGATAGAGTACCCGGCTACGAACCGGGCGGTCAGAGGTTCGAATCCTCTCGGATGCACCATATTCACATCAACTCTGTTATAGGCACGGATTGCTAGGTAACGATGGTTAAGGCGTCGTGGCCGTGCTGCCGCGGCTTATCTATTTATAGCAATGGCGTTACCCGGTTGATCACACCTAGAGCCATTGATATCGCTTGGCTAGCAGCTCATTCAGATCTCCTACAAAACCTGCAGCGTGGCCTTGAACGCGAAGCCCTGCGTATTAACCAGCAAGGCTGTTTAGCACCAACACCACATCCTAATACCTTAGGGGCTGCTTTAACCCATCGCTGGATGACCACTGATTTTGCTGAAGCGATGTTAGAATTGACCACCCCAGTTAAAACCGACCTCACAACCCTGTTACAATTCCTCCAGGATCTACATGGCCATGCCTTGCGACACCTCAAAGGTGAGTCCCTCTGGCCACTCAGCATGCCTGATCTGCCAGAGCAAGCGCCGCACATTGCCCTAGCCCATTACGGCAGCTCACAGCTCGGGCGCTTTAAAACCCTATACCGTCAAGGGCTACAACAGCGCTATGGCGCTATCATGCAGTGTATCGCCGGGATCCACTACAATGTCTCGTTCCCGCCAGCCTTTTGGCTGGCCCATCAGACAGCAGCATCAAGCCCCTACAGCCAATCCTGCCCTTCAACAGGTTATTTCCGCCTGATTCGCAACTACTATCGTTTTGGCTGGATCATCCCCTATTTGTTTGGGGCTTCTCCTGTGATCACGGTTAGTTTTCTACGCAGCTGTCAAACCACTTTACCCTTTGAAGCGCTATCCTCGGAGATTTGGGGATTGCCCTATGCCACCTCATTGCGACTCAGTGATATTGGCTATAACAACCGCCTGCTCCCCTTTCAACCCTCACTCAACCAGCTAGAAGATTACCTTCAAGGGGTACAGCAGCTCTTGCAGACACCCTCCCCTGAGTTTGCCCAACTTGGGGTGAAGCGATCGGGTACTTATCAACAGCTGAACAGTCGTGTGCTACAACTTGAAAATGAGTTTTATTGCCCGATTCGACCCAAAGCAATACAACGACCTGGAGAGCGACCGTTAAAAGCGCTGCGGCGGCGCGGCGTCGATTACCTGGAAGTACGCGCTCTTGATTTAAATCCCTTTTCACCGATAGGTGTTGACGCTACTCAACTCCGCTTTCTTGATCTATTCCTAGTGTGGTGCGCCCTGGCTGATCCAAAACTCATGACGCCTCAGGAGTTCACCCAGTGTCAGAATAATTGGCAGCGCATCTGTATCGCTGGCCGGCAACCTGGCCAATTCATTACCGTGAATAGTGGCCAACAGCGACCGCTGGCTGAAGTGGGTCAGGCACTGTTGGCTGAGCTACAAGCGATAGCACCGCTGTTTGATCAAGCAGACCCAGATAAGCCCTACCAGAGGGTCTGTCAACAGCTGGCCCCTGCCATGCGTGATCCCTCCCTGACCCTCTCTGCTCAACTGCTCGCCCTGATCAAACAGGGCAACGGGGACCTACGGGCGCTCGGTTTAACCTTAGCGCAAGGCTATCGTGACACCCTGATGAGTCAACCACTGCAGTGCTTGACCGAGCAGGAATTAGTCGAAGAACAGCAACGATCTTTCGCCGAGCTGAGGGCCTTAGAGCAGTGCGAATCGCTGAACTTTGAGCAGTACCTCGCACAACAGCTCGCACTCTAAAGCCCCTCGACCTTATCCGCGCTGAGCTGGCGCCTGCATCAGCCACAGTTTCACCTGGTTAATCCGATTATCTTTAACCGCTACAATCTCAAACTCATAACCCAAAGCAATAAAACGGGTTCCCACGGGCGGAATGGTTTCCAAGTACTCCAATAATAAGCCATTCAGGGTCCTAGGGCCGGTTAACGGCAATGACTGCGCTAACACCTTATTGAGATCACGAATATTCGTAGCACCCGCCACCAGCACCGAACCATCTGCTTGCGGCACCATCTCTTCCTCTAAGGAGGGGGCAATAGAGGTGGTAAAATCCCCCACGATCTCCTCTAAGATAGCTTGTACGGTCAGCAATCCTTTGATATCCCCATACTCATCCACCACTACCCCGGTATGTTCTTTATTGCGCTGAAATTTCATTAATTGAACATTCAACGACGTTCCTTCAGGAATAAAATAGATCTCATCGGCCGCTCGCAATAGCCTCTCTTTATTAATTTCATTTTTTTCTAGCATTAACCGGTAGGCTTCACGCACCCGCAGCAGGCCGACGACGTTGTCTAGATTTCCCCGATACAGTAGCAGGCGGCTGTAGGGGCAATGGAGCACTTGGCGTAGGATAGATTTCCAATCATCATTAATATCGATACCCACGATTTCACTACGAGGAATCATCACATCTTCTACACTCATGGTCTCTAGATCTAGGATCGAGAGTAGCATCTGCTGGTAGCGGCGAGGAATCAATGGATTGGCTTCATTGAAGAGTGTTCGTAACTCCTCTTGACTGAGCGCACTGGGTGGTGGTTGATCAGAACGGAGTCCCAATAAAGCGATGAGCGCTCTGGTGAGCATATTTAATAAATTGACTAACGGCAGCATGATTTTTAGTAAGGGGCGCAGTAACCAGGTGCTGGGGAAAGCAATCCGTTCTGGATGCAGTGCCGCCACAGTTTTAGGTGCTATTTCTGCAAAAATGAGGATAAACAAGGTTAAAAAAATCGTCGCCATCAGCGCCCCGGTGTTGCCATATAACCGTAGGCCGAGCATGGTTGCCAACGCGGAGGCGCCAATATTCACTAAATTATTACCAATCAGTACCAAACTGATAAATTGATCGGGGTACTGTAGCAACTGCTCAGCGCGACGGGCGGCGCGGTGGCCCTGCTTGGCCAGATGACGTAATCGGTAACGATTGAGGGTCATGATGCTGGTCTCTGAAGCGGAGAAGTAGGCAGACAGCACCAGCATGATGATCAAGATGACGATGAGCATAGTCGTTGAAATAGCTTGCAAGTCACGTATTCCTGTTAAATGAATGCAGTGTGTTACCCCTTTAGATAGGGTCAAAAACCCAGAACTCCAATAAAAATTGATTCGCTAACACCCTTAAATAGGCAGCAAAAGCAGGCATCGGCCTAGCTGCTCCTGCATCATAACCCGTGATGCCGGTAGCGCCAACTCTCTCCTGCCTATTCGATCGCAATCCCGTTATAATGAGCCCTCTATCGGGCCACCCTGGGGCCCATACACTTATCCCCCTTAACACTGAGTGTGGATCGAAAACGCATGTTTGATAACCTAACCGAACGTCTCTCCAGTGCCCTCCGGACTCTGAGTGGCCGTGGACGCCTGACCGAAGATAATATTCAAGAGAGTTTGCGGGAAGTACGCCGGGCATTACTAGAGGCGGATGTGGCACTCCCGGTCGTGAACGCTTTTATCCATCAGGTGCAACAATCTGCACTGGGTGAAGCGATTCATCAAAGCCTAACCCCGGGTCAAGCCTTCATCAAAATTGTGCAGCGAGAATTAACCACACTCATGGGTAGTCACCATCAGCCGCTGCAGCTGCAAACCGAACCCCCAGCCGTGCTGCTGATGGTGGGATTGCAGGGTGCTGGTAAAACGACAACTGTGGCAAAATTGGGTCAATTCCTACAGAAATCAAAAAAACGTAAGATCTTAGTGGCGTCAACTGATGTCTATCGTCCGGCTGCAAAACAACAACTACAGCTGCTTGCCCAAGCCATCGGCGTTGATTTTTTTTCCAGTGACTTAGCTGATCCGGTTGACATTGCTCGTGCCGCCCACCAGCAAGCCCGCGTGAAATTCTATGAGATCCTGATCGTTGACACGGCTGGCCGGCTGCATATTGACGACAAGATGATGCGGGAAATGCAACAGATCCACCAAGTACTCAATCCCATAGAAACACTCTTTGTGGTCGATGCCACAGTGGGCCAAGATGCGGTCACGATGGCCAAAGCCTTTGATAGCCAGCTGCCCCTGACCGGTATTATCTTAACTAAAGCCGATGGTGACACCCGCGGTGGGGCAGCGCTGTCAGTTCGTCAAGTGACCGGTAAACCTCTTAAATTTTTAGGCGTGGGTGAAAAAAGTGATGCCTTAGAGCCCTTTCATCCAGAGCGACTGGCTAGCCGCATTCTGGGGATGGGGGATGTGCTGTCGCTGATTGAGGAGCTGGAAGAGAAAACCGATGCTAAGAAAAAAGAGCAGTTGGTCAATAAGTTTAAACAGGGCACGCGCTTTGATTTTGAAGATTTTCGGGATCAGCTACAGCAGATGAAGAAGATGGGGGGGATGATGGGCGTGCTGAATAAACTCCCGGGTGCCCATCAACTCCCCGATCACCTGAAGTCTCAACTGGATGATAAACTGTTCACCAGAATGGAAGCGATTATCAACTCGATGACCCGTCAAGAGCGCCAACTCCAAGTTGTGATGAAGGGTTCCCGCAAACGGCGCGTGGCGCAGGGTGCCGGTGTCCAGGTGCAAGCGGTCAATCAACTGTTGAAGCAGTTTGAAGAGATGCAGCAGATGATGAAAAAGATGCGCAGTGGCGGCATCGGTAAGATGATGCGCGGCTTTCAAGGTCTGTTACCGCCCGGATTGATGGGGCGGTGACAGACTTCCATCACTACCAAGCCTTTTAAGGCACAGGGTGGCTGAGTGCTGCTATTGATTCAACACTGCCAGAAATTGACCCCAACCTGAGGGACCGGGTTGCTAAGACTCTGGTTAAAAAACGAGAGAGCCGCTGTTTCCACGGGAATGCTCGAGATCTCGCGCCATTGGCCAGACGCTTGAATGACACGGTGTTGATTGTTTAGAATAAACGCTGCTTTCATTAATTGCTCGCCAGACAACCCTGGTTCTGCTGGATCACGTTGCTTCCTAGTCAACCCAGTTCAGGATTATCTGTTCACGATCCTGAACGGAGCTGCTCCACTAAAATTGTGATTGCGACAGATCTTCTGCTGAAGCAGTGCTTCCTACGGTTAGTAGGGGGGCGGATTGGCTGCTCAGAAAAGAGCGGTAGGCTATCAGGACAGCCGTATGATGAATACGGCGTTATGGCCCTCTAAAACGGTTAGGCTATTCATGGCAAGATCAGACACCAATAAAAAACGGCAAAGCAGGGCTTTGCCGTCTGTACTGACTAGCTTAAATCGCCCAAACAACCTATCGGCTGATGGGACACCAACTGGGCGCTATCAGAAGGTGTAAGTTAACCCAACACCCAGAATGTTCTCCGCACTGGCCCCGAGTTTTTCAGCTTTCTTTTGTTTCAGCAGGTTAATTTTATAATCCGCTGAAACAGAGAACTGTTTACTCAACTCATAGACAGCGCCAACATCAATAAATTGCACATTCTTTTCTTTGGTTTCATACCGGTCGTCTTTCAGAGTCGCAGTGCTCTGTAAATAACCAACCGTGGGCTTCAAACCATTAGGTAGCTTATATTGGGCAACGATTTCAAATCCCTGCGTTTTATTCGCATAGATCCCTTTTTCAGGCTGTTGATCTACCCCGAATTTGCGATCTAGATCTTTGTCGGTAAAGAACAGTTGGTTGCGTGTCTCGGCATAGGTGCCCCCTACATAGAAGCGTTCGCTGTCATATTTAGCACCTAGGGCAAGCATAGTGGCCCTTTTATCATTGAAGAACTGATCTTTCTGCTGGCGGCTTTTGGCTTCGTTATTAAAAGCCATCCCCCAGGTGACCCCATGGCCAATCTCGTGAGTCAACGCCAGGCCATAGCCATCACCGTTGCTTTTCTGTAATTTTTTATCTTTATGCTTGAGTGGCTCTTTGCTATCTTCGGAACCGTTTTTAGCCAGGTACTGTAAAGCCAACTGCACCCCCTGAACCTTCGGGGTACGATATTGCAATAAACCAGTCGCACGACCCGTTCCGAAGCGATCGGCGTCGTTACCCAAGGCCTCTGAGCAAGCAACCGGTAGCTCACTAGTGAATGCTGTGACGTCATTCATGACACCCAAAGTGCGACCATAAGAGAGCGTTCCTATCTCATCACCCTTGACGCCAACCACTGCCGTACGAACAGCGATGGGATCGGCGGTCAGCCCTTTACCCAACTCTAGCTGAGCAAATAGTTTGATAGCCGGGTCTTTCTCGTCAAGCGGTGCTTCGCCCTTCAGGCCAAGCCGCAGAGCACTTTGGTCGCCATCTGCTGCTTTATCTTTGGAAAAATGGCGCTCTAACAACACCTTACCGGTGAGCTCTAATTTTTTATTCCCTTCCTCATACAACGTGTGTGCATGAACGCTCGTCATCGTGACCAGCAGTGCTGAGAGTGCGACTGGCATAGTGCGTTTTATCATGAATTCCTCACTGTTTTGGCGACTGTTAAGTGTATGCCTGGGTCATAACCGGCATTATCAGCAATGATACAGACTGCTTGCTTGCCAGCGAGTATTTCACTTTTTGCCAGCCTGTTCTACTTTTTTAAGGTTGTGTTCCCCGTCCAAGCCCTATTAAATTGTAACTTAATGTTTCAATCAAGCCATTGAAGGGAACTTTTTCTAAAGAATTCAATCAATAGCTAGCCACTCAGCCAGCAGCTATGATCCCTTAAAATTTTGCATGACGTGGCGTTCGCGGGAAGGGGATGACATCTCGCACATTTTGGAGACCGGTGACGTACAGTAACAACCGTTCAAATCCTAACCCAAACCCGGCATGGGGCACCGTTCCATAACGGCGTAAATCACGGTACCAACCATAATCACTTGGATCGAGCGCTAGTGCCGCTAGGCGCTGATCAAGCGCTCCTAAACGCTCTTCACGTTGTGAGCCCCCAATAATTTCCCCGATTCCGGGGGCCAGCACATCCATCGCCGCCACCGTCTCGCCATCGCTATTAAGCCGCATATAAAAGGCTTTAATAGCCTTGGGATAGTTTTTAACAATCACCGGTGCCTTGCAGTGTTGCTCCGCCAGATAACGCTCATGCTCTGCCGCCAAATCACTCCCCCAAGCGACCGGATGCTCGAAAGGTTGACCACACTGCTGCAAAATGGCGATGGCTTCCCGATAGTCCAACTGTATAAAGGAGGCGTCGATCAGCTGTTCCAGGCGTGACCGCACCGTTGCATCCAGCCATTGGGTAAAAAAGTCAATCTCGGCCTCCCGCTGCTTCAATACTTCAGTCACGACAAACTTCAGCAACGCCTCCGCTAGATCGGCGATGGTGGTTAAATCAGCAAAAGCGACCTCCGGCTCTACCATCCAAAATTCCGCTAAATGGCGGCTGGTATTAGAGTTCTCAGCACGAAACGTCGGTCCAAAGGTATAGACTTTAGAGAGCGCGCAGGCATAACTCTCCGCATTGAGCTGGCCAGACACCGTTAAAAACGCCTCTTGACCAAAAAAGTCCTGACTGAAATCAACCCGATGGTCTGCCGTGCGCGGTAACTGTTGTAGATCCAGGGTAGAGACCCGAAATAGCTCCCCACCCCCTTCACAGTCCGCCGTTGTAATGATGGGGGTAGAGACCCAAAAAAACCCGTGGTGATCGAAAAAACGGTGGATCGCCTGAGCTAAGGTGTGCCGTACCCGGGCGACGGCCCCGATGACATTGGTGCGTGGCCGCAAATGAGCAATTTCGCGCAAATGCTCCATCGAATGGCGTTTGGCAGCGAGCGGATAGTGCTCTGGCGCTTCCACCCAGCCAGTCACCGTCACCACAGCAGCCCGCAACTCTACCGACTGCCCCTGACCTGGCGAAGCGGTCACAACACCGCTAATCGATAGGGAACAACCGGTGGTTAAACGCAACAGTTCCGCTTGATAGTTAGGCAGTGTTTGATCCACTAAGATCTGTAAGGATTGAAAACAGGAGCCATCATAGAGGGCTAAAAAGGAGAAACCAGCCTTGGAATCACGTCGGGTCCGCAGCCAACCACGAACCGTCACGCCAGCACCGATCGCGTGCTGGCCTTCGAGTATGGAGACCACCGGAACGCTCTGATCGTGAGGCGTATGGCTAGAGTTCGGCGCTGTAACAGGTTGTTTCATAGGTGTGTTCTATCCCCGCTTACTGAAGCATCAATTTTAACAGCAGACTACGCTCCTGGCGTGGCTAGGCCGCTGGACTGGCCACAACCTGCCGCGTTTCTAGCAACACCTCACGCAACAGGATGGTCATTTTATCCCCTAAACGGTAGGCCATCTCCCCTTTAATCGTCACACTGGCCTTCTCACGGCAGCACTGTAGCTCTGCCCGAACAGGATGCAGCGAGGCGCTTGGAAGAAAGATCACAGCACCACTCTCCAGCAAGCGGACTCGCAAACCGCCGCGGGTGACATCAATAATCTCCGCTTCCTGATGAGCGCCCTGTTCCATCGTCTGTTGTAAAAAACGGGCATAGAGCCAATCACTGATCTGCCGCTCGGCTAAACGCTGCTGTCGACGACGCTCATTGAGATGTAAGGCCAGTGCTGCATCGGGCCGTATGGCGGGAGGTTGCTGGGTGATCACCGCTTTTAACAAACGATGATTGACTAGATCACCATATTTACGGATTGGCGAGGTCCAGGTGGCATAGATCTCGCACCCCATTCCAAAATGGGCCGCCGGTTGGCAACTAAACTGGCTCAGTGCTTGGTAACGACGCAAGCAGCCCGCTAGATAGGGGGTCGGTTGTGCATCAAGATGGCGGCGGAGCTCACAAAAGCCCGCCAGCGTTAATAGCTGCTCAGCACTAAAGGGGGCCTCATTGGCTTTTAGGAGTGCCACCACCTGCTCAATCTGTGATCGCTCTAATCCGGCATGGACATTAAAGATCCCATAACCCAGCTGATCGCGCAGCAGGGCGGCAGCACACAGATTGGCAGCAATCATCGCCTCCTCAACCAAGCGATGTGCCGTACGACGGCGCTCTAGAACAATGTCTAATACGCTGCCCTGCTCATCCAGCACAAAGCGATGCTCAGGACGATCTTTGAAAATCGTCGCATGCTGTTGACGCCAGGCGCTGCGCGCTTCAGCCACTTGCTGTAGTAGACGGATCTGCTCAGCAATCGTCGGGTTTGGTGGCTGCCAGGAGCCCTGGTTTTCTAACCAATCAGAGACCTGTTCATAGCTTAATTTAGCCTGCGAACAGATCCAAGCCATCGAAAAAGCGGCACCAGCCCCCAACGACCCATCTGGCTCAATCACCACTTGACAAACCAAAGCTGGACGACGCTCTCCAGCGCGCAAGGCACAGCGATCCTCTGCCAACTCACGGGGTAGCATCGGGATATCCAATCCAGGCAAATAGTGCGTAAACCCTCGTTGATACGCCGTGCGATCCAGTGCACTCTCCGGCGCTATATAGGCTGAAGGATCAGCAATAGCGATACACAGTGTCCACTGCCCCGCAGCACCCACCCGTACCGCCAGCGCATCATCCATATCTTGCGTCTGCTCGTTATCGATCGTGATAAAAGGGAGATCGGTCAAATCATCACGTGGCGCTGTCTCATCAAGACAGTAGTGTTCTACCCCGCTGGGTGCCTCTCGAGGCAGTTGATAACGCGCCAGTGAAACCCACCAAGGCGCAAAATTATCGTCGCTGTGAGCAATCCATTCGTTAATTTCCGCGTGAAACCCCTTGTCTCCTTTTAAAGGATGTTGCTGCAACGTCGCACTGACCCAATCACCCGGTTCCACGGGTAGCGTCAAATGACTGCTGACATGACACGCTATAGCTCGATTCAATAGCGGGTGGTCTGGTATCACCGACCACTGGGCCATTGGTTGACTAACACGGCCAACAAAACGGGTCAAAGCAGTCTCGATAAGCTGCTCCGGCTCGGCAGTCGTTTGTCCCTTTTCAGTCCGCAAGCGGGCGGTGACGTGATCACCATGCAGCACCCGCTTCATGGCAGGGGGCGGGACGAAGTAGCTTTTATCACCCTCTACCTCAATAAAACCAAACCCCTTGCCATGACTTTTAACAATGCCTTGTATCCGGGGTATCTCTTGTTGCATCTGCTGTTTAAGCTGAGCCAGCAGGGGATTATCCTGAAACATGTTGTTGATCCTGAGCTGTGGTGATCACTCTAAATCGTGTCGATTCATTGCAGTAGTACTAAATCCACCATCGACATGTACAATTTCACCGGTGATCCCGGCTGCAAGATCAGAGCAGAGGAAAGCCGCTGTATTGCCGATATCCTCCAAGGTTACGGTACGACCAATCGGTGCCACGGCTTCAAAGTAAGCCAACATTTTTTTGAAATCTTTAATGCCAGAAGCCGCCAGAGTACGCACTGGTCCGGCTGAAATACCATTCACCCGGACCCCTCGGGACCCCAGTGCGCTGGCGAGATAGCGCACATTGGCCTCTAAAGAGGCTTTGGCTAAGCCCATCACGTTATAGTGGGGGATTGCCCGTTCCGCGCCTAAGTAGGAGAGCGTCAATAACGCAGCCTGTGGTGTTAACAACTGATGACAGCCTTTGGCTAACGCAGCAAAGCTATAAGCGCTGATATCATGAGCGATGCGGAAACCCTCCCGATTCACCGCTTCTAGATAATTACCCTCTAATTGCTCGCTCGGGGCATAAGCAATGGCATGGATAAAACCATCAAAAGTGGACCAGGCGTGCTCT